>NZ_NPDQ01000033.1 GCF_002812125.1 Leptospira brenneri | reverse complement strand
GGAAATGTAACCCCTAATTCGATTACAGAACACATAGATTACATTCCCGAAATTGATGTGGTTTATAATCCAGATGCAATTCCATATTTTGGAGGCCGCGATAGAGAACGGCTTGCCACGGTAAGAGAAAGGCTAAGACAAATTCAAATTGGGGCAACTTCGCAAGAGTGGACACCTGATTGGTATGTTCTTGTAGCACTCAGCTTTACATACGTCGAAAAAGTTGTTTTTAAATCTAGTAAATCACTCGGAATTCCCGGCGTAGTAAAGTTGTTACTGCTAGGGCCGGATGGCTCAGCATTATCACCTGCACAACTTACTGAAGTTTCAGAACACTTCAACAGCGAAGCAATGAATCCCGGAGGTGCAGCTCATGTAATTGCAGAAAATGCAGGTGCAATTCCGATAAACAAAGTCTTCTCTTTATATTTTGCTTCAGCAGATTCAATTCCTACGTCTGAGGCATTACAAACACTTGTTGACACTTTTTTTGCAGAACTAAAGGATCAGCAATCATTCATCGTAAATTCCTTCAAATCATTACTCCTACAATTTCCTGACGCTGTATCT
>NZ_NPDQ01000032.1 GCF_002812125.1 Leptospira brenneri | reverse complement strand
G
The DNA here is from genome assembly GCF_002812125.1 of Leptospira brenneri. Taxonomy (NCBI): domain Bacteria; kingdom Pseudomonadati; phylum Spirochaetota; class Leptospiria; order Leptospirales; family Leptospiraceae; genus Leptospira; species Leptospira brenneri. Next base: position 569 of record NZ_NPDQ01000032.1, on the reverse strand, counting down.
GAAATGTAACCCCTAATGCAATTACAGAACACATAGATTACATTCCCGAAATTGATGTGGTTTATAATCCAGATACTATTCCATATTTTGGAGGCCGTGATAGAGAGCGACTTGCGACGGTAAGAGAAAGGCTAAGACAGATTCAAATTGGTGCGACTTCCCAAGAATGGACGGCTGATTGGTATGTTCTTATCGCACTCAGTTTTACATACGTCGAAAAAGTTGTTTTTAAATCTAGTAAATCACTCGGAATTCCCGGAGTAGTAAAGTTGTTATTACTTGGGCCGGATGGCTCTGCGTTATCACCTGCTCAACTTACTGAAGTTTCAGAACACTTCAATAGCGAAGCATTGAATCCAGGAGGTGCGGCTCATGTAATTGCAGAAAATGCGGGTGCAATTCCTATAAACAAAATATTCTCTTTATATTTTGCATCAGCAGATTCAATTCCTACGCCTGCGGCATTACAAACACTTGTGGACACTTTTTTTGCTGAACTAAAGGATCAGCAATCATTCATCGTAAATTCCTTCAAATCATTACTCCTACAATTTCCTGATGCTGTATCT
>NZ_NPDQ01000031.1 GCF_002812125.1 Leptospira brenneri | reverse complement strand
ATCTGGATTATAAACCACATCAATTTCGGGAATGTAATCTATGTGTTCTGTAATTGCATTAGGGGTTACATTTCCTTCTAGTCCAGGTGTGAGGCATTCACAGATTAATTCAATGGTGTATTTGCCATTCGAATCCATCGGAACCAATGCAGGTAATAGTCCTTCCTGTAAAGTTTGAAATCGAATTTTCCTATCGGTCGTTGCAACAACGTAACCAACAGGAATTGGAACTTTATAAACAGGCTGAACTGATGAACCAATTCTAATGCGATGTTTTGCAGAAGTGGCTTCTTTCCATTCATCTCCTAAATCGTTTAGTGATAAATGAAGGTCTTCTTCCTCCATTGTGGAAGGATGTAAAGCATTTTGAAAGGCTAAGAGGTTTTTATCTATAAAAAGAAAAACTGCATTTGCCAATGCTCTGAGAATAGTTCCAGTTTTGGATAACGGAGAACGTAAATCATGACCCTTGAATAGTTCATTCTCGTCCTCCTCAACATAACGAATGACTTCTCTTTGAACATTTTCCTTTGTCGTAAAAAGTATCATTTAATCTACCTATGAATAAACAGCCGTTCCAACAAGATTTCGTTTGGTGCCTGCTGTCACACTAGCTTGAAGAGAATTCCACTCAGCTAATGTTTTATAACCTTGGTTTCCAGAGGCACTCCAAGAAATTGATTCTCCCTTCCATTCTCTTGCATCAATTGGATCCGGACTTACGTTCGTCCAAGGCCATGGAGTCGCATCAATTTGCCCATTGAGCCACATTCCATTTACTAAACATTCGCATGGAATCGTCCAGGCACCGAGCA
>NZ_NPDQ01000030.1 GCF_002812125.1 Leptospira brenneri | reverse complement strand
GAACTAAAGGATCAGCAATCATTCATCGTAAATTCCTTCAAATCATTACTCCTACAATTTCCTGATGCTGTATCTTGCGATGTAGACAATGATACTGATATATTGGTTGGATCCGGCCAAATTGCTTATAAGGGATCCGAGTTTGATGTAATTATGGCGGTATATTGATGAGTGATCGTTTTACGTTCAATTTTGATCAATATGTTTGGAGAAACCAAAGACGCTCCATCCGTGAGTCAAAAGATCAACATAACTCAATTAAGTGGCATTCGATACTTTTCGCCTTCCTGTTGGTTTTACAAGAACGACTAATCAGAATCAATTGGCTTTATAACCAAATTAGATTTTCAAGTTCTTCTGGAAAAGGATTGGATTGGTGGGGTAACCGTTACGATACCAAAAGAGATCGTGAAAATAATGAAAATGATGCTGACTACAAACTAAGAATTCTATTTGAACATAGCTATAAGCAGAAAGCAGTTTCTCTTTCTGTAAAACGATCTCTGATTAGTACCATAACGGGAAAAAACCCATCTGATATCAAAGCAGAAAAAACCATAGGATCCCTGTTCGTGATGGGCGGACAAATTGGTAGCATCTGTGCGTCTAGGGATTACTTTTTCTATTCCGTGCGATATTACATACCAGCAATTGATCGTTTAACAAGACGTAATGTTGTAAGAATGTTAAACAAAACTACAATCGGTGGGAATTACTATGAAGTTTGGGAAGAACTCGAAGATCTTTCTTCTGTAGAATCAAGTGATGGAGAAATTTATAAGGGCCAAAAGTTGTCAGATGGAGTTTTAGGTCTGCAACGCTACTGGTTGGTTTATTAGGGAGGTGTTATGACAAAGTTAAGTGGAATTGAGTGGCCATGGAATGGAAAGCC
>NZ_NPDQ01000029.1 GCF_002812125.1 Leptospira brenneri | reverse complement strand
TAACGAACTAGTCTTCCCGAAGTTCCCTGTAGCCGAGCCTACGAAGTAGGTGTTGGCGTCGGCGCGACTTCTTGCAAAGCAAGAAGCGTGACGGAAGGGAATTTGCCGCAGGCCGAGTGAGGCCTCGTGCCGAAACGTAGCGGGAAGACGCTGTTATGCGAAGTAATTTACTTACTATATTAAAAAGTTGTTCCAGCAGAAATTATAATTTGAGTAAACATTGAATTTTTTGGAGTAACATTGCCTAAACTCTGACTTAAAATTAAATCTTGATATTGTTTAGGAAAAGATCCGGAATAATAGTTTGGGTCAAATGTAACAATATGTCTTATTTTCCCAGCCTCAATAAAGCCTTGTTGGATTTCAATTGCAAATAAGTAGTGTTCCCAAAAGTCTGTTTTGTATCCAAAGCCTACGGAAGAATAAAATCGATCAGAAAACACAGTTTTATGAGAGTAAGGTTCAAGATTAAAACTATTCGGTGAAAAGTTAATATAGTTATTTCTATTAACAGTAAATCCCTTTTCTAATCCAAAATTTAAACTCCCGAAGAATGATTTATAGATATAATATTGAAGATTAAAAGTGAAAGTTTCCCCTTGTTTAGTTCTAGAGAATTGATAGAGAGCATTATTTCGATTTGAACTAGAGTAATATTGTCCATACGCACTTTCCTTGTTCTCTCCAATTCCATAACTGAAACCGATGAATAAATTTTTTAAAGGAGAGTAGAGTATTTGTAGTTTTAGTGAGTTTGGTATTTCTCTTCGTTCGATTCTTTTGTTGTCTTGTATAGTCCAAGGATTTATTAGTATTTGAGTATTTCTCCGATCCAATTCTTCCGCAAAAATGGTTTGGAAGTTGAATAGTAGAATTAGAAAAAATAAAAAATTCAGTTTATTATTTAGGAACATTTTTTAAATTATTTCGCATAACGAACTA
>NZ_NPDQ01000028.1 GCF_002812125.1 Leptospira brenneri | reverse complement strand
TGGTAGGTTCAAGAATTTAACGCACAAGAGTCCGTATTTCATCTTCAGGTGTATTCCAATTCAAGGTTTTTCTAGGTCTTTGATTTAGTAACCTTTGAACTTTTTTAATTTCGCTTTTTTTTAGTTTTAGGAAGTCAGTTCCTTTCGGAAAGAAATCTCTGATAAGCATATTAGTATTTTCACATGTGCCTCGTTCCCAAGGCGAAGCAGGGTGACAGAAATAAACTTTCATTTTTGTATTTTTAGTAAACAATCTATGTTCCGACATTTCTTTCCCTTGGTCATAAGTCATAGAAAGTTTTAATTGTTTTGGGAACTGTTTTAATTCTTTTTCAAAAGCTTTTCTGACCGATTCAGCATCCATGGCTTTCAAAGGAACAAGAATAACAGTTCTTGTGACTCTTTCTACTATAGTACCAAGAGCGCTCGAATGGTTTTTTCCAATAAGTAAATCTCCTTCCCAATGACCTGGAACGCTTCTATCTTCAACTTCTTTCGGACGTTCTTCTATACTAATCATATCTGGAATTTTACCTATATTTGCAATGTTACCAGCAGGTTTTGACTTCTTACCTTTCCTTCTTAAGTAAGTATTGATTTCTTTTTTAAGCTCTCCTCTCGGAAGCAAATAGATAAAAGTATAAATTGATTGGTGAGAAATATTCATGTATTTTTCATTCGGAAACGAACGGGATAGATTCTTTGAAATTTGTTCTGGTGACCATTTAAGTTCAAGTCGATTTTTAAACTCTCTATATAACTTGGTGCTAGTTAATAATTTACTTTTTCCAAGCTTTCTAGAAGAGGCAGCCATTCTAGATTTATACCCAGAAATAATAGCAGAGTATTGATAATATCTGTCAGCTATTTTTCCTTTTTCAAGTTCCCTAGCTATTGTGGATCGATGACGACACATCATTTCTGCAATCGCACCTTTTGAGTATCCTTGATGAATCAACATGGACAAGGTTTCCCTTTCCTTTGGACTAATTCTCGTGTATTTTGCCATTTTTTCTCCGATTTATATTATCGGGATTTGTTGCATTAGATTCTTGAACCTACC
>NZ_NPDQ01000027.1 GCF_002812125.1 Leptospira brenneri | reverse complement strand
ATTGAGAATATCGTCGGTAAGGCGATATTTAACTCAGGAAAAGATGGCTATAAAGAGGCAGGACTCCTTGCTGGACATAGCCTCGAACAAGAGTTAAGCCGCATTGCAGCATTTTATAGATAGGAGGAGAAATGCTTTTAGACCCAGTACCAGGAGGCCCGTTTTTAGGATTCACAGCGGGTGACTTAGATCCATTACAGATCGGAACATATACTTGTCCTCGCGGAACAAAAGTTACTGCCACTCGTGAGAAAGGCTACTCTGCTACGCAAGTTGGAGGTTCAAAGGGGGAAGTTCTCGAAGCAGTCGGATGGGGAAATTGGCGATTAACGATTGAGTTTGAATATGTTGCGTCAACGGGATTGCAAGCCTTGGCACTTGCAGAACTCAAAAAGATTTTGATAGTTTGGAATCAATTAGATTCCGTAAGAGTCATTCATCCAAAATTAAACTCAGTAGGGATTGAGTTTATTCTACTCACAAAAATCGAACTCCCTGATGAAGACCGAGCCCATGAGTTACCTGTTCGGCTAGAGGCATTGAGTGATGATCCAACATTTGATTTGGAAAATCCCCTATGATTTCCGGTAAAAGCAACGAACGAGTTCATGTTGTAACCGCTGGCGAAACGCTTCAGAGGATTGCAGCCTATTATTGGGGTGAATGGACTCTCTGGCCTCTCATCCGAGAGGATAACTCATTTTATAATTCAAAACTTGGTTTCAAATGGTATGATGACTTAGAAGAAGGATTGCGGCTTTTTGTTCGAAGACAAATCCCCATCTCCAATCAGTTGCATACTGTTACCGCAGAAGACAGCTATACAAACCTTTCTTTAAAGTATTACAAAACGGAACATTTTAGTCAGCTAATTCGCCTTTCAAACAACTCTCAAATTCTAAAATATAACATAGGAGGTGAGATTGTTATCCCTGCATTAGTTGATAATCGTGTTTTTCAGGCGGCACAAATGAGGTTGAATTAAATGACCCTCATCATGAAACAACGATTAGAAGTCGGGCTTATCACTCTACATAAAATTTTAGAGGCCGACATCATCGAAGGAAGAAAGGAACCCTCAGCTGAACTCCGCATTAAACTACCAAAGGGATTAGGTTACAATTCGCAACTGATCAAAAAAGGCCAGGAGGTCAAATGGTATTCTTGGTATGAAGGCAAACTTTCCAAGGGAGATGAAATCCTCGAATTTCAAGGTGAGGTTGTCGATGTTTCTCCAAAGCAGCCACTAGAAA
>NZ_NPDQ01000026.1 GCF_002812125.1 Leptospira brenneri | reverse complement strand
GAGTCGCATCAATTTGCCCATTGAGCCACATTCCATTTACTAAACATTCGCATGGAATCGTCCAGGCACCGAGCAAGTTAAGACCAATGTCTCCTACAAATAAATTCCCCCAACCATCTCTTGCAAAGTGCACAGTATTAACTGCTGGTACATAAGCCCATCCTGCAGGTGACACAATCCTGTTTTCATATGAAACATTTTCGTAGCCAACTATTGATTTTGCTGTGAGTAACATGCTTGCAAGCATTATGCCCACCCTTTCTTCCAGGAGCCAAGATAATCTACATCATCTTTATAAATAGTAAGAAGGCTTCTTTTATTCGCTCCTGTGTCAGGTGTTTCAAGTGATGGTATGGCAATGTTAGACGGTAAAGTAATTGTTCGTCCACCAGTCGCATCTTGTTTAAACCGAAAAACAAAAACATCTCCCTCATTTCCACCTGAAATTTCAGTAAAGGTGACATTACCAGAAAGAGTTGCCTTGAACGATCGTTTGGTGTTAAGTGATGTGACTGATACGGATCCAGAAATACTACCTAAATCATGGATTGTATTATTCCATTTGTCTTTTTCGGAATCGGATACGAATCTACGTGTAGTCGACTCAGTCACTTCAGAGGCAGGAATATTGCCAGTATTTCTTTTTCCACCCAAAGCAGTATCAACTTCGGATTTTGTATAAGTATCAGACTTATTTGCTTTATTCGAATTTAGACGAAATACAGTTCCTGCAGAGGCAGGCTTGTTTGGGATCTCAGAATCTGTGTCGTCAACAATATCGGAAACATTGACTTTTCCCGTGGCGTACGCAGCTAGATCAACTGCATTTTCTTTTATAAGATTAACGATTTCTTGTAAAGTATCAAGATCAACATCATCGGAAGAAATGATTTCATTTATTGTGTGAATCTGATCCGCCAATTGTTTTACCGAATAAGCTGATGCAGCTTTGTTAGTTGCTGTAGACGCATGACTGGTTAGAATATCAGTAACTGTCAATTGCAAAGCATTGATAACATTGTTGAGACCGATCTGTTCTTTTGTGACTTCGTGCGGATTATCGGTATTTCCCTCATGATCATTTAACAAATTAATAATTTCAGAGTCACTCGAGGTTCTTGCTTCTGCCTCATTGTTGATAGCTACAATCAGGTTATTGGAGAGGAGTAAGTCCTCGTTTTGCCTTAAGTTAGCTTCTTCTGAAATAGATTCTGCGATCAAATTCTGGAGAGTGCCGGAAAGATTTGTGATTAATTCATTTGTGAAAGCGGCTATCTTTACACTGGACCAAGTGGTGTTTGCAGATTGTAGTTCATCTTGAATCAACAATCG
>NZ_NPDQ01000025.1 GCF_002812125.1 Leptospira brenneri | reverse complement strand
GCGTCGCATCAATTTGCCCATTGAGCCACATTCCATTGACTAAACATTCGCATGGAATTGTCCAGGCACCGAGCATATTAAGACCAGCATCTCCGACAAATAAATTCCCCCAACCATCTCTTGCAAAGTGCACAGTATTAACTGCTGGTATATAAGCCCATCCTGCAGGTGTCACAACCCTGTTTTCATATGAAACATTGTCGTAGCCGACTATTGATTTTGCTGTGAGTAACATACTAGCAAGCATTATGCCCAGCCTTTCTTCCAGGAACCAAGATAGTCGACATCATCTTTGTAAATTGTAAGAAGGCTTCTTTTATTCGCTCCTGTGTCTGGAGTTTCAAGCGCAGGTACAATGATATTAGATGGTAAGGTTATTGTTCTCCCACCCGTCGCATCTTGTTTGAATCGAAACACAAAAACATCTCCTTCACTCCCTCCTGAAATTTCGGTAAAGGTGACATTACCAGAAAGAGTTGCCTTAAATGAACGTTTGGTGTTAAGCGAAGTGATTGATACGGATCCAGATAAATTGCCTAAATCATGGATTGCATTATTCCATTTGTCTTTTTCGGAATCGGATACGAACCTACGTGAAGTCGACTCAGTCACTTCAGAGGCAGGAATATTACCAGTATTTCTTTTCCCACCCAAAGCAGTATCAACTTCAGATTTTGTATATGTATCTGACTTATTTGCTTTATTCGAATTTAAACGAAATACAGTTCCTGCAGAGGCTGGCTTGTTTGCGATCTCAGAATCAGTGTCGTCCACTATATCGGAAACGTTGACTTTCCCTGTGGCGTATGCAGCTAGATCAACTGTATTTTCTTTAATAAGGTTAACGATTTCTTGTAAAGTATCAAGATCCACATCATTGGAAGAAATGATTTCATTTATTGTATGAATCTGATCCGCCAATTGTTTTACTGAATAAGCCGATGCAGCTTTGTTCGTTGCTGTAGATGTATGACTGGTTAGAATATCTATAACAGTCAATTGCAAAGCATTAATAACATTGCTGAGACCAATCTGTTCTTTTGTGACTTCATGTGGATTTTCTGTATTGTCCTCATGATCATTTAATAAATTAACAATGTCAGACTCACTCAAGGTTCTTGCTGCTGCCTCATTGTTGATAGCTGCCATCAAGTTATTAGAGAGAAGTAAGTCTTCATTTTGTCTTAAGATAGCTTCTTCTGAAATAGATTCTGCGATCAAATTCTGGAGAGTGCCGGAAAGATTTGTGATTAATGTATTTGTGAAAGCGGCTATCTTTACACTGGACCAAGTGGTGTTTGCAGATTGTAGTTCATCTTGAATCAACAATCG
>NZ_NPDQ01000024.1 GCF_002812125.1 Leptospira brenneri | reverse complement strand
GCATATTGCTTCATAATAGATGGTATCTGAAATCAAAATAATGCTTCAAAAGTAAAAGTATTCGAAGTAACATTCTACCTCTTCTTGAGAAAAAGCAAATAAACACTCAAAGGGAGGTTCAAAATGGAGCTTACTTTGGACGAAAGACAGGCAATCATTAAGATACTCTCGAGGAAGTACAGCCTTAGCTCGAAAAAACAAAAATCATATTTAGTCGATGAACTTGTTTATTTGTCTGGATTTAATCGGACATACGCCACAAGAGTTCTTAGGCAATATGCAAACAACCCACAGAGACCAAAATCCGTTAAACGATCTGGACGAACCACAATGTATGGTGATGATGTTAAAAAGGCTCTTGAAAAGATTTGGGTCATCATGGATTACATTTGTGGGAAAAGACTGGCGCCTTTCCTTCCTGAGATCATCTCCAAATTGGAATCCTTTAAGGAGATTGAATTTTCACTTTCCGTGAAAGAGAAACTCATGAGAATCAGTGCCTCAAGTATTGATAGACTCTTGAAAGATGCAAAACGTAAACTCGGCAGGAAAGGATCCTCAACGACAAGGCATGGAAAATACTATCTTATTGATCAAATACCAATCAAAACATTCGCAGAATGGGATCATACAGTTCCAGGCTTTGTTCAAGTTGATTTGGTTGCTCATAATGGTGGCCATACCTATGGAGGGTTCCTATCGACATTGAATGCAACAGATGTCTCTACTGGATGGACAACATGTACCCTCGTTAGAGATAAAACACAATTTCAAATGCTAAAAGCATTTATAAAAATGAAATCTTCGTTTCCTTTCCCACTGAAGGGATTTCATTCGGATAATGGCGCAGAGTTCATAAATGAAACTATTGTTGCGTTTAAAGAAAAGTATCAACTTGAATTCACCAGAGGAAGAGCTTATAAGAAAAATGATAATCCACATATTGAGCAAAAAAATTACACAATCGTAAGAAGGAATACGGGTTACTTGCGATATGATAAACCTGAACATGCTGAAATTCTAAGAGAACTTTATCATAATCTCAATTTGTATGTAAATTGCTTCCAACCCATTATGATCTTGTTGGAAAAACATAGAAAAGGGGCAAAGGTAATCCGGAAATATGATTATCCCAAAACTCCTTATCAAAGACTGATCGAATCAAAGGAAATAGATAAGAAAACCAAACAAAAAGAAAAAGCTATCTACGAGACTTTAAATCCTGCAGATCTCAAAAGGAAAATCAATGAGTGTCAAAATCGATTGATTCATTTGGCTGCCCCACTCCGTGCTCCCAATGAAATTGTAAAAGTGCGTAGGAAGAAAATGGTTACTCACACAATGAGTCCAAAAGAAAGAAATCATAATCTTAATAATCCAAATCCATTTCTCGAAAGACAGAAATTCGAAGAATTAAGAAGAGCAGCAAAATTAATTTGGGAGCAACGAAAATAAACTTGATACAAAACTCAAATGATAGGATAATCTTCGTTAACTTTGAATACCAAGGTTTTGAAGAAACAATCTTATGTTTGGATGCTATTTTTTTGAATCAAGTCGAGT
>NZ_NPDQ01000023.1 GCF_002812125.1 Leptospira brenneri | reverse complement strand
ATTCTACCAATACCGATTCCTGCACCAAGTAATGCAAGTCCTGCTGCGAGTCCTACTGCGATGTATCCTAAACCGAATTCCATTGTTTTCGTTTCACTCCTGTGTGTTTTATAATATAAATAAAACCAATGTTAATGTCTATGCATCACAGTTCCGATGAACACGGTTGTGAGCAGAGAGAAAATGAACGCTTGTAAAAAAGCTACAAGTAGTTCTAAAAAGTAAATAAGCACGGAACTGAGAACAGACACCGGCGCGATGAGCCAACTTTCGCTCATAAAGATAAAACCAAGTAGCGCAAGGATCATAACGTGTCCTGCTGTCATGTTGGCAAGTAACCTCATTGTTAACGCGAATGAACGCGCAATATGTGTTACGATAAACTCTAAAACCCACATGAGTGGCCAGAGTGGAAGTGGCACTCCCTTAGGAACCGCGTGTGCTACGAAGGAGATTCCTTGGTAAGAGAAAGCGGTTCCGTAGATTGTCAGTAATGTAATGGATGCAAGAGAAAGAGTGACACTGATGTCACCTGTTGGAGTGATTCCTGACCAAATCTCTCCGAAGGTGTGAAGAGAGTGTGGGGTGTGTTCGAAAAGTCCAACAGCCACGAGTGCGTCAGAAGCAGCTACTGTGAGTTCACCCACGGATGGAACGAGACCAAAAAGGTTACAGAAAAGAATAAAGAAAAACAAAGAGAAGATATAGTGGTAATAAGAATGGCCGTGATGGTCAAGGGAAGCATCCACGACATTTTCTTTTAAGTAGGAAACAAAAGCCTCTACCCCTGATGTAAACTTGTTATGAACCTTTTTAGGATTTCTAGAGATCAAATTCGCTGCAGGGATAAAAACGATGAACATAAAAAAACAAGCAATCCACATCATGGTCACTCGTTTGGTAATGTGAAGGTCAAGTCCACCGACGTAGTGGTATTTCACTCCATCATGGTTCACGAAAACATCGTGATTTTCGGCATCGAACCCAGGTTGCCCTTCTGTAACGACCGTGCCACCAAAGTTGAGTGGGAAAATGGGGGCATCACCTAAGTGGTGCGCCATGACTTCGCTGAAATCGAAGCCCTCTTCAGAGCCGTGCCCTTCCGAATCGTTCGCAAAAACATTCGTAAAACTAAGGGAAAAAACTAATAAAAAAGATAAAAAAAACCGATACTTAGACTTATTTTCCACTGAAATAGCTCGCAAATACAAGGAAAAGAAGGTGGACGAAATAGGCAATTAAAAATCCAGAAGTTGCCTCAAAAGGGTAATCTAAGACCTGCAAAGCAGTCAAAATGCCCAAATTTAGAAAAAATGAGAGAAATACGGTAAAAAAGGGAAAACCCGACTCCGCCAAAGCCGGAATTTTTCTAGGAAGGAACCTGAGCTGTAAAATCGCCATTTGTATTGCAAAGGACATAGCTCCACCAAAATAGAAAATCATCCGATATCCTTCTTCCACCAAACCAGCAGTTAGCGGAAGACTTAGAATGAATATAAAAAGTAAATAGCTGAAGTAATGTAGATGGAATCGTTTTAGGTTGATTGTATTTAGATCCATTGGTTGCAGTTTGTGAGGTGGGGATGCGGGGGCAAGTAGGAA
>NZ_NPDQ01000022.1 GCF_002812125.1 Leptospira brenneri | reverse complement strand
AACTTTCCAAGGGAGATGAAATCCTCGAATTTCAAGGTGAGGTTGTCGATGTTTCTCCAAAGCAGCCACTAGAAATCATCTGTCGAGATGGGATGTTTTCCATGCAACTAAAGAAACTTTCCAAGAATTTTTACAATGTAAGCATCGATAACTTTTTGAATCAAATTGCACCGACTGGGACGCAGATTAAAGTAGATACTGCCATAGCAAACACGAAAATCACCATGGACACAAATGGAAGAAGTGGCGCATGGGCTGCAATGCAGCTACGCAAACGTGGAATAGATGTCTTCTTTCGAAGGGGAATTTTATACGCTCAAGATCCAACAAAATTATTTGCTCCTGGCATACCTAAACGCTTTCGGATAACGCATAACATCATCAAGGATGAGGTTTCCACACGAGAGGGAAAAGATGTCACTATCGTAGTCCGAAGCTATCAAACGGAAACGGGAAGAACACTAGAAGGCCGTTTCGGGAAAGGTGATTCACATTATGTGGATGTGGATCGTTTATCCCTTAAAGAAGCAACCGAACTGGCGAAATCAATTCACAAAGAAATAGCAGGTAAAGGTCTTGTCGGGAAGTTTGATACCTTCGGAGCTCCTTCAGTAAAGCATTCAGAAATTATTCGTTTTGAAGATCCTGATGATTCCAAACGAACTAAAAATGTCTTTGTGGAAAAGGTAACGAAAACTTGGTCTGCTCGCGAAGCAAAGTATCGCCAAAACATTCAGCTTTCAGTTGTAGATTTCAAGGGGGCCGAATGAGCATTGCAGATGACCTGGTTACAATTTTTCTGGCCAATTTCTCCTTCTATTGGCCAACCCTAGCCACAGTGCGAAATGTTAAGAAGGAACCAAATCCAACTACTGCAGATGCAGGTTTACTTACCGTCATTATAAACAATGCGACTAAAGATGATGTACAATTTTTCCCACCTTTCATTCCGAAGACCGGGAGTAAGTGTCTCGTAATTGCTTTAGATAATCGTTCTGATCGATCTGTTGCGATTGGTTTCAATCAAATCGATAAACTGAAAGGGAAAATTGGCGGAACCTTGGAATACGAGTTATCTGCCAGCGGGTTGGAAATTAAACTAACACCTTTGGAGGTAAAAATCAATCCTACAGGAGTTACGATAGGAACAGGATCCATAACAGCACCTAATACTACGTTACTCAAAACACATCTAACACAATTAAATACTTCTCTCCAATCTCTATACACAGCAATTAAAGCAGGCACGATCACCTCGATGGATGGTGGAGCATCATTTAAGTCTGCCCTAGTATTAGCGACGGAAACTATTCCTTTACCAACCGTACCGACCGGTCTCGATCAAACCAATTTAAAGTATTCGGTAGGCGTGTAAAAAGTTGGGACATAAGGGACAGTGAACATGGATTTTATAACAAAGACCTTGCGATCAACGAGAGAAGAAAAAGAGTAATAACGTGGATTTTGCCGTAGACCCTATCACCAAAGACCTTGTTTTAGAAGAGAAAACCAAGGAGTTAAAAATTCTAGATAATGACCGAGACATTGTATCAGCAATGTTAGTAGAGGCATTTGATATGCCTGTGGCCGACGATATTGATTTTCCCGAAATCTACAGCAGACAAAGAGTCTTCCTTAAGAGTGACGATCTAATTTCGAAACACGAGCGTTTATCAGACATTCAACGTGTTCTGAATTATTTCCCTGCGATCGATTCTCGTACAATTGAAATAACAAATGAAGATAGCACCAAACCTACTGGAATCTACTTCCGAACAATGTCGAACCAAGAGGTAGAGCTCTCACTATGAACATTCGTGATTTTGCAATAAAATATGAACTTCCTACTCATGAAGTAGAAGGACTCAAGGACAGAGCAAAGTTTTGGGCAAGAGAAAACTTTGCGGAGAAACTTCTAATTTTTATCTACTGTCAAGCATTCGGTGTTTTCCCTGGCGGTTACGAAAACGAAACTACTGAGGAAGAGATTTTACAAAACATTCGATTGTTGATTCAAGATGAACTACAATCTGCAAACACCACTTGGTCCAGTGTAAAGATAGCCGCTTTCACAAAT
>NZ_NPDQ01000019.1 GCF_002812125.1 Leptospira brenneri | reverse complement strand
CGTCGTTCCAGTCCCTAACGTCCCCTTCAGGGACTCAGGGTCGAGGAACGTCGTTAAGTCTAGTTCGTTATACGCAATCGGAAAAAAATCTTAAATATGAATATAATTAAAGTAAAAAAGATAATAATTACAATTTCTTTACTCACATCATGTATAAGTATACCTACTCAGAATTATTTTTTAGAAAATAAAAATAATTCGAAAGTTAAGATTAATAAGAGTTTGAAAATTCAACCATTTCAGGATTTCAGAAAAGGTGAAAATACTGATAAAACAGGACTAATTTTTCTTCCTTTTCTTAAAGCTGCCGGCACCGAATTGAATTTTCCTGAAGCCGATAGAATGTCTATTAACTCCCCAATCAAATATTATATCGCTGATATTCTTAAACTTGAATTAGAAAATAAATACAATTTCAAAAATTTATATATTTCTGATGAAAAGATTAATTCTGCTGATTATGTTATTTCAGGAAAAATAAATACTTTCTACTGCTCTAGAAAACTCTATACTTATTGGCTAGGGCTTTTTGGACCTCTTACTTGGTATTTCGGATTACCTGTGATGGGTAATGAATGTAATCTCAATATTGATATTACCTTACAAAACAGATCTGGAAAAAATCTTTTTTCAAAAATATATGCTGAAGAAAGTTTAATTTACTCTGGACTATATTATAATTTCGTAGACTTAAGCTTAGTTTTTCCTGATATAACGAAAAAGCTAATGACTAAAGTCTTAGAAGACTTTCGGCCATTTTTAGAAAATTAAACCGTTTCCGACTGCGTATAACTACGGGGAAACGCGGCGCTTCGGCACTCACGGCCTCGCTTGGTCTCCGACACATTTCCCTTCTGTCACTCGTTTGCATTCGCAAACTCCGTGCCAGTCCCTAACGTCCCGTCGGGACTCAGGGTCGGGAAACGTCGTCTCCCCTAGTTCGTTATGCGACATTCTGTAACAATATTTAATAATGAAAATGAATTTTAATGCCAGATCCTATGGATTTCTAACGAATCACAAAGAATCATTTCCTGATTATAATCAAAATGATGAATCAGGAAATGGTTTAAAAAAAATAGTTGTTAAATACAATGCATTTAACCCTTTTTTACTTAAAACACACTATCCAGATATTAAAAATAATATTAAATTTGATAAAGATATTTCAGATTTAAATATAGAAAAAATAGATTTAATTAATATTGAAAGCTGGTTACTCGAAATTAGAGCCCAAATAGAAAATTCTTATCACCTCAATATTCCACTAATAAAAGAAAAATCTATAAAATGTATAGATATACTTCAACAATCGGTTAAATTAATTACAATAGAAAGAAATGATTTAGACCTACCGAAAAGAATACATCGACTATTATTTGAAAATTTTCCAACTACAAATATTCTTATAGGCGAATTCAAAAAACAACAAAATTGGATTGATTCAAATCGTGCATTGAACCCTGTTATTGCGGACTTTGTTCCGCCACACTATAGCAATATTAACAACTTAATGGAGGACTGGATAAATTCTTTTAACGAAAAAAGCGAATATCCTTATATTCATGCAGCTATACTATATTATCAATTTATGGCAATTCATCCATTTGAGGATGGAAATGAGAAAACTTGTAGAATTTTGATAATTCTATATTTTTTAAAAAATCAAATTTATAACAAAAATTTCATTCTACTAAAATCTGCAATACGTAGAGAACGAGAAAGATCCAATACAATCCTAAGATGTGTATCATTATATGGCTCCTTTGATGATTGGATAAAATACTTCCTAAAGGGTCTTGAAATCTCCATAAAAGACGAAATATCAGTTAAAGAAATAGATTTATATTAATACAGAACGTCGCATAACAGCAACTTACCGCTTCGCGTCGGGACGAGCCCTCGCTCGGTCTACGACACATTCCCCTCTGGAACTCCTCTTGCCGCCGCAAGCCTCGCTCCAGTCCCTAACGTCCCCTTCAGGGACTCAGGGCCGGGGAACGTCGTTAAGTCTAGTTCGTTATGCGCAATGACTGAAAACCTATTTTAATAGAGAAAAAAATGAAAAAAGATCCGAATGAAGAACCAGAAGAAGAACTAGCACCAATTGAAATTATGGACTATCTAATGTCGGAACCAGGGCATGAAATAGTAAAAAGAATTATTAGTTTAATTGAAGATATAAAAAAGTCTACTTTAGATAAGAATGTCGAATTAACAAAAATTAATGTAACAAATAATCATAAGCAAAAGACATACCTACTTATTCAACAAACAATAGTAATCGTATTAGTAGTAATTGCATCAATTTATCTAGCTGTTATGGATAAATTTAATCCAACAATTGGTGTCTTGTTCGGAACATTGATCGGCTACTTTTTTGGTAAAAAAACTTTAAATTAGAATTATGGCTCTCGAAAAAGTTGAATACATTCCTAAATATGCTATTTGCCAAACAGGATCTCATGAGCTAGTCTACCAAAACGAAAAATTCATAACAGAAATAATTAATCTTCAGTTACAATATTGGCGTGATGCAGTTTACTTATTCAGAAATATCGAAAAGAAAGAAAAAGTAAGTATTCAATCGATTATTCCAATCTTTCTTTTATTGGGACAATCACTTGTAACACTATTTGGATTAAATATTCAAGAACAACAAAATTCAAAAGTGCCTCCGCTATTTCAGCTAGTTAGCAATTTCAAAGACAGTAATGGAAAAAAGCTTTCCCAAGTAAACAGAAGACTATATGAAAACTTTAAAAAACTAGACTATTTTTATACAAAACTTATCAAACACCCTACGCCAAAAAAAATGCATGAGTTGATTAGCTTATCTTTTGAAGACTTACTTTTATCATTAAGGACTACTCAAGAAATATGGATCTGGTTTATGAATGAAATTGGAATCGGGAAAGAAAATTATGAAAAATATTTTTCCGAAAAATTTTAATTTTCCGAACCAGTCACAGCGCATAACAGCGCCTTCCCGCTACGTTTCGGGACAAGCCCTCACTCGGCCTACGGCAAATTCCCTTTCTGTCACTCGTTTGCATCTGCAAACTCCGTGCCAGTCCCTAACGTCCCGTTCCGGGACTCAGGGTCAGGGAACTTCGGTAAGTCTAGTTCGTTATGCGCAACGACATAAATCATTTTTGAAAAAGATCAAATTTTTCCGGTAAGTTTCAAAAAAATCCAGTTAAAATTCATTAAAGGAAAATGTTCAATCCATTCAAAATAAAGCAAAATTCATATAAAGTAAGAATTTTCATCAGAAATGAACATAGGAGATATACTCCTTGGATAATATTTTTTACATTAACTTTTGCTATTTTTATAAAATCAATTATACCATTTTTAATATACACCATCCTTCCTTTGCTAGTGAAAAAAATGTTTTCTTATGAAATTCTGAACCACAGCAAAGCGATTTTGGCAATCTCTGATGAAAATATTTTTATTAATCATAAAAATATGAATTTACCAGTGAAAGAATTGAGTTTCAATCTTAACGAAATTCAATCGATTTATTTTGATGATTTTTTCTGGTATTCTACTATCGGATTATTAATGAAAAATAAATCGTTGGTCACTTTAAACTTCTCAACTGGATTAAACAATCAATTCAAAGATTCAAAAATATATTTAAATTCTATAGCAAATCAAAACAATATAAGAATAATATCTGGACCTGATAAAATTTGTATTTATCTAATAACACTTTCCATACTAATATTTCTAGCTTCTCTTTATGTAGTTTAAACAAATTCTAGAAATATGAACATTTTTATTAAAGAATATAAATAATGTAACTGACGAGCCAAAAAGTCGCAGCGCATAACAGCGTCTTCCCGCTACGTTTCGGGACAAGCCCTCACTCGGCCTACGGCAAATTCCCTTCCGTCACGCTTCTTGCTCCGCAAGAAGACGTGCCGACGCCAACGCCTCCTCCAGAGGCTCGGCTACAGGGAACTTCGGGAAGACTAGTTCGTTATACGCCATGTGGTAAAATAAAACATAAATGTTCAAAATAGAAGAATTATCAATAAATGCATGGCCCGCCATCCAGACTATCAATCACGATGGCTGGATCATTAGAATGGCAAATGGATATACAAAGCGTGCAAATTCTATCAACCCTATTTACAAATATTATGATAATTTTTATGAAAAACTAGCATTCTGTGAGGAAATCTTTCAAAAAAATTCACTCCCAACAATATTCAAAATTACAAGTGCCAAAGAACATGAAACAATCGACATTGAATTAGAAAAACTCAAATACGAAAAAATTGATTTAACTTCTGTACAAATTATTAAAGAAATTTTACCTCAAAATATTTTATACAATAACATCAAAGTTGAAAACAAATTTAACACTAATTGGATTCGTAATTTTATGATTTTAAACAAAATCTCAATTCAATATTTTGAGACCATTTTGAAAATGCTAAATCTGATTAACTCAGAAGTTATAGTCGTTAGTAAAATAATAAGTGGTGAATTTATTGGATGTGGATTCGGTGTAATGGAAAATGGATATGTTGGAATTTTTGACTTAGTTATAAAAGAAAATGAACGAAAAAATGGATACGCTACTGAGATTATAAAAATTATACTAGAAGAAGCATTTAGAAAAGGAATTAAAAAATCCTATTTACAAGTTGTTACCACAAATTCAATGGCTATAAATTTATACGCAAAACTGGGCTATAAAGAAGAATATAAATACTGGTATCGAAGAAAAGATATTAAAGTACCAAACGGCGTATAACAACGGGGAAACGCGGCGCTTCGGCACTTACGGCCTCGCTTGGTCTCCGACACATTTCCCTCTGGCACTCCTCTTGCCTCCGCAAGCCTCGTTCCAGCCCCTAACGTCCCCTACAGGGACTCAGGGTCGGGAAACGTCGTATCCCCTAGTTCGTTATGCGCCATTAATTAAATATTTTTTAACAAGTATAAAATAAGATCATGGTATTTTGATTTTCAAGGTATATCTTAATTTAAATCAATGGAACAGAGTATAAGATTCATAGAAAAATCGCTAATAGAATCCGAAAACATTGCGGTATTTGAGCTAATTAAGTTCATTCGACTCGACAATGGATTAGCCGATACCGAAATCAATATCTACAAAATAAAAGAAGAGGAAAACAATACTCCTGATTTTTATACCACAGGCTTTAGTTCAGTTATAGAAATAAAACAAATCACCGAAAATCAAAGAGAAATGAGTATAGTAGGTTCTACAAAAAATCAACTTTTAGATAAAATCGCAAATGAAATAATACCTCAAATTAAGCATAAAAATAGAAATTATTACGTTAGGATCAGTGATAACATTCCTTTAAAATCAAGAGGAAAAGAATATAAAGCACTAATAAGTTCAATAACGCATAGTATAAATTCAGAAATGAAAATTGGTAAATCAGGACAATTCTATTATACAATTATTTTCAATAATACACCACAAACACAAACATATTTACAAATTGGATACGTTGGTGCAAGAAACACCAATTCAGATATTCTTTCGAATTCAATTTTACCTTTACTTGAAAAAAGCAAAATTCAATTCGATCAATTTACTTCCAAACAAAAATCAATCGCTACCCGAATACTTTTATTTGATCACCTATATACATTTACTCCTAACTCGGAAACAATAATTTCTGCAATTTCAAAGGCTTACTCATCTAAAGAAAATTCTTATTGGCCAATTGATTCAATATACTTGAAATTTTTTGGAAATATAATTAGGATTAATTAACGGCGCATAACAGCGACTTAACGCTTCGCTGCGGGACTAGCCCTCGCTCGGTCTGCGACACATTCCCCTCTGGAACTCCTCTTGCCTCCGCAAGCCTCGTTCCAGTCCCTAACG
>NZ_NPDQ01000018.1 GCF_002812125.1 Leptospira brenneri | reverse complement strand
GTTAGGGACTGGAACGAGGCTTGCGTAGGCAAGAGGAGTTCCAGAGAGGAATGTGTCGGAGACCGAGTGAGGGCGTAAGTCCCGAAACGAAGCGTTAAGTCGCTGTTATGCGTAGTTCAACGTGGTTCTAAAGAGATTTCTGAAAAATTATCTTCCATATCTTTTTCGAGAATTTCTAATTTACCATTTTTTCTAATAAATTTATAGCTACTTCCATACTGTGTTCCTGTATAAATAGGTTCGAGAGTTTGATTTTTGGATATTTCAAGAATAGCTAAAGAATCAGTATCGCAACAACCACCGTGAAGAATTAAAAATTTTCCCTTCTTATTTTTCAATTCCTCAATATATATTTTTTGTCCAGAGTATGGAAGGCTATCACCTTCTAGTTCAAATAAAACCCATTCTTCGTTTTTTTTAATCCATAAATGATCAACTTTAGAAATTTCTCCAGCATTACCAAAATCATAAGTATTTATAATAGCAATAGATTCATTGAATTTCTTAATTTTTAATCTTTTAATTGTATTTCTAAGAAAGTCCATTAATAAAGCTTTGTCATTTTTCGAATAAACATCCTCTGGTTCTGCAACACCAGTTAAAATTTCCTTCTGATAATAAAAAGAAGCTTTATCAATTAGTTTTTTTGATTTGTCGTTTAGTAATTCTGTTTCCTTGATATATTTTTTTATCCAAGTAATTCTTTCTTTTTTGACTTCCTTTTGAGTTTCTTTGTCATTGCAACTTAAAATAAAGAGACTTGAGACCAATAGAAAAAATGGAAGTGTTTTACTCATTTATATTTCCTTTTCGAATAATTTTGTTGAATTACGCATAACGAACTAGACTTAACGACGTTCCTCGACCCTGAGTCCCGGAGGGACGTTAGGGGCTGGAACGACGCTTGCGGAGGCAAGAGGAGTTCCAGAGAGGAATGTGTCGGAGACCGAGCGAGGGCGTAAGTCCCGCAGCGAAGCGTTAAGTCGCTGTTATACGCCGTTAGAGAATAGTTGACATAATCATGGTATATAAAAAGGTTTCGCTATGGAAACTGAATTTGAATCCCTTACGGTCGATGAAGTAGCTAATTATCTTAGGGTTAGCCCTCAATATGTAAGATCGCTGATTAGAACTAAAAAATTACCTGCAGAAATGAGGGCATCGTCCTGGTTTATTCCAAAATCAGTTTTCGAAGATCCAGAAATAATGATGAAAATATTACCAGATGTTCCTGATCAAATTAGTAAAATGAATATCGATAAAAGTTTGCTAGCATTGAGTTTTTTTTCAGGTGCAATGGGACTTGATCAAGGTTTAAAAGCGGCAGGTATCGAAGTAATTCTTGCTAGTGAGATAGAACCGGATGCTCGAAAAACAATTATTTCGAATTATCCCGAAATAGGTCTTATTGGAGACATTAATAATTATTCCGCATCACAGATTAGAGAATATGCTAATATTTCAGTTAAGGATAAAATTCACTTAGTAGTTGGTGGTCCGCCTTGTCAAGCATTCAGCACGGCAGGAAAAAGAGAGGGATTCAATGATAATAGAGGAAATGTTTTTCTAACCTTTATTGAGAAAGCTATTGAGTTAGATCCAGAATTTATCGTTATAGAAAATGTAAGAGGGCTACTATCTGCACCATTAAAACATAGACCCCATGTATATCGTGGTAAGAATTTTCCTGAATTAAACAATGATGAGAAGACTGGCGGTGCCTTATCTTTTGTGATTCATTTACTAGAAGCTGGTGGCTATAATGTTTCATTTAATTTATATAATGCGGCTAATTTTGGCTCTCCGCAAAAACGAGAAAGGGTGGTCATTGTTTGTTCTAAAAAAATAAAAAAGATTCCATTCTTAACTCCGACACATTCTGAAAAAGGAGAATTTGGTTTACCTAATTGGAGAACTTTTCGAGATGTAGCATATGATTTGGATGAATCTGATCAACTTGCCATTAAATTTCCTGAAAAACGATTAAAATATTATCGAATGCTGAAAGAGGGTCAATATTGGAAGCATTTACCCAAGGATATACAACAAGAAGCGATGGGAGCGAGTTACTTTTCTGGCGGAGGCAAAACAGGTTTCCTTAGACGAATAGCTTGGGATAAACCGGCACCAACTTTGGTAACTAATCCTGCGATGCCTGCTACGGATTTAGCGCATCCGATACAGGATCGACCATTAAGTATTCAAGAATATAAAAGAATTCAGGAATTTCCTGATGATTATAAAATATTTGGAACAATCTTGAGCCAATACAAGCAAATCGGCAATGCAGTACCACGAAGTTTAGGTTATGCTATTGCTAAATGTATATTAAATCTAATTGAAGGAGCAAGTGAGAAAAACGATTACAAAGATTTTAATTTCTCACGCTACAAAGGGACTGATCATATGAGCTTTAAAAAAGTGAAATCTAAAGCGGAAAATGAATTAACACTCTTCAATTAATCTTTCCATAAGTCAGAATCCTTCTCAATGAATATTGAGTTTGGATTCTTTTTAACGACCTTTTTAACAAAAGTCGAAAATTCTTTTTCTGACATTTGAGTTTTATTACCAATTAATTCGTTTAATTTTTCCCAATAGGTTGTTCCAGTATTTGCATCTATTCGATGCCATTTAATAATCTCCGTTCCGACTCTAATTTTTGAACTAGAACTATTTTCGCTATTACTTCTATTCTTAACTTGAAGAAGTATTCCTTTGGATGAAACGAAGTCAATTGATTTCATTACGTTACCCCAACAACAGGTCCAGCCATGTTCTAAAACATTCATGTGTATATACTCTTCCAACATATGTCCCAATATATTTTCAGCGCTCATTGCGACTCTATGACCGGAGGAAATCAAAGAAATTTCCTCATTACTTAGATTCGGTAATCTGCTGTGTATAATTATATCTACAATTTTATCTGGTTTAACGCTAGATTTATTGCTTATTCGGACACTTGCGCGGTTATTAAACCCTTTTAGAAAATCTTTTATAAATTTAGTCCTAGATGTTTTGTTTGGCTTTTCTAAATCTAAAAATATTTTAAAAGCGATTTTTAAGCCTGATTCTTTAATTATATTCACTTCTAAATCCTTTGTAAGTTCCTTAAATAATTTAGTAAAATCTTTAATTTTCATTTTTTCTGGCTTGCGTATAACGAACTAGACTTAACGACGTTCCCCGGCCCTGAGTCCCTGGAAGGGACGTTAGGGACTGGAACGACGCTTGCGGAGGCAAGAGAAGTTCCAGAGGGGAATGTGTCGCAGACCGAGTGAGGGCGCAAGTCCCGAAACGAAGCGTTAAGTCGCTGTTATGCGAAGTTGCGTATCTATATAAAAGTTTTTGTAAATATATGATCCTAAGTATATAAATTTTGCTTGTGCTTGTAAATTTTTAGTAAAGTTGATTTAACTAAGGAATAGCCTTCTGTTTTGTATGAATGGTCTATCTAAAAGTATTAAATCCTAATAATAATTCCAGTTTTCCAATCTAGCAAAAGTAATTCATCTTTTGGAGGTGTGCCTCGTAATTCAGATAACAAAATTCCGTTGAATTCTGTTAATATGAATATATTGTCAATAGCAGCTAAAACAGTTAATAGATTATATCCTAATTTATCGGTTTTTAGTTTTTGTATAGTAATAATCTCATCACCGAATTTTAAATATGTATGCTCAACATGCGCTAAATCTTGAATTAAGAATAATTTTGTGGTTTTGCACTGAATAATAATTTGCTTTGAAATTGTGTTATTTTCTTTAATTTCGATCTTACTTGGATAAATAAATTTATTAGTAATTGGGCAGTCTTGAGAAATTTGAAGAGGTAGTGTTAGTTTTTGATATTCCTGTGAATTTGCCTTTTCTTTAATTTCGAAAAAGAATAGTAGAATAAGTGAGATCAGAGTTAGAAATATTAGTAATTTTTTTATCTTTTTAAACATAGATACTTAGCAATTTCGCATAACGAACTAGACTTAACGACGTTCCCCGACCCTGAGTCCCTGAAGGGGACGTTAGGGACTGGAACGACGCTTGCGACGGCAAGAGGAGTGCCAGAGGGGAATGTGTCGCAGACCGAGCGAGGGCGCTAGTCCCGAGGCGAAGCGTTAAGTCGCTGTTATCTGCAGTCGCCTTTTAGTCGTTTTGATACTTTATTTTTACTATCATATAACCTTCATTATTCCCGAGGTCAGTATCATTAATTCGACATTCCATAAAACTTCCTTGTTTAATATTGTATTTACCGGGTGAAATTATTAAATTTGGGTTATCTTTTAGTCTGCATAGTAGTTGGCCATGATTAAAATTTGAATAAAGGCGATAGTCCCCCCAACTTGATGGATTTGAATCTGATCCTTGGTAATTAATCGATCTGCGATTATTCGTCATACTCCATTCACCACTATATTCTATTACATAGGTTGAACCAGACTCTAGGAATGTGTTTACAACTTGCCAACCACCATTAGCATATATTGTTTCCGAATAGTCTTGTTGTTTTTCTGGATAATCACCGTAAAGACGATTTAAATAGCTACTCAAAGCAATTACTGACGTTCCGACAGACAAAATTTTTCCATCTGAGATGGAAACAATTCTGGCATCAAAGCGCATCGACGATTCTCGTTTTTGAATTGTACCAAGTAGCAGTAATTCCGCTCCTGTTAACTTGATTGTATCAAGAGCAGCTTGTTCATTTAATCCAAGTTTTCCGTAATTTATTTCTTCGAGAATTCCATCAATTCTTTGTCTTTCAATTAATTCAAAGTTATCTGGTAGGAACATTTCATTCTGCAAGGAATTAGCTAAATAAATCCCGAGTTTTGGAATAGCGGAGGCATATTTTGCCGAAGGCTTAGAAAGATCATTTCGAACGAAGGAGGCAATTGCGAGCGGTTTCTTATCAATGAATTTATAATTAAGAACTAGTTGTTCCTTAAGTTCTTTTGCAACTTTGTCTAGATCATCTAAATTTGGGTTCACAGGTTTTTCTTCTGGAACCGATGAACAAGCGGCTATAAGTATCGAAATTGCTAATATTTTTAATTTACTCATGTAATTTCCTTTTGTGAGTTAAAATGTAAAGGCGATTGCAGATAACGAACTAGACTTAACGACGTTCCCCGACCCTGAGTCCCTGGAGGGGACGTTAGGGACTGGAACGAGGCTTGCGTAGGCAAGAGGAGTTCCAGAGGGGAATGTGTCGCAGACCGAGCGAGGGCTTGTCCCGAGGCGAAGCGTTAAGTCGCTGTTATGCGTAGTGACCTAGTTATAGAGTTTTAATTTATGAATTTTGCTCATTAGCTTAAAATGCTTATCCAAAGTAAATAGAATACTTTCATTTTGGATTGCATTTTGTAAGATAAGCAAATCTGGTATTCCGATTTTATTGATACCATTTTTGAGATTTGTAGTTTGGAATTCAATAATTTGCTTCCAATCTATGAGCATCTCAAAGGATTCAAGAGATTCCATAATTTGAATAAGTTGTGATTGCTTTTTTAATTTAAGAAAGGGAATTAATTCTGTCAGAATTAATTCATTTGTATAAATATTCCCAAGATCAATTAATTTATCAACTTCGGAAGATATTTGGGAATTCGAATTTCTGAAATATTCGATCCAAACGGATGAATCTAATAAAACTTGATTCATCTTTTTCTTAAATCATTTAAATTTACTTCAAGGTCAATCGATCCTTTGAAATTTTTCAAACTTTTTAGTTTCTCTTTCCTAATTAGAGTATTTAATCCTTCTTTAATTACATCAGTTTTAGTTTTTATATGAGTAAGCTTCATTGCCTCTAAAACTAGTTCTTCTGGAATATCAATTGTTGTTCTCATCTTATGCATAAGATTATGCCAGTATATGCATAAGTCAAGTTTAGTTTTCTGGATTTTTGAAGCAAAATGAGATTAGAAAAAAGCTATTTTCTATTAGATTTTTTCCCTTTCCTGGGATACATTTAGGTCATTACGCATAACGAACTAGACTTAACGACGTTCCCCGACCCTGAGTCCCGGAAGGGACGTTAGGGACTGGAACGCCGCTTGCGGAGGCAAGAGAAGTTCCAGAGGGGAATGTGTCGTAGACCGAGCGAGGGCGTAAGTCCCGAGGCGAAGCGTTAAGTCGCTGTTATGTGCAGTTCGTGACCTTAAAATTAGTCAGTGCTTGAGAATAAAAGATTGAATAGTTTATTCCAAGGTTCATCGGTTGAGCAATATTCATAAGGGATGATATCATCTGGTAAAAGTTCTAATGCATTTTTCACTGTTAATACATATGTTCCATTTGATTCAAGTATTTCTAGAACTGATTTTTCAAATTCATTATCGTAATTGTTTGAGTCAATTAATTCAGTTGGTTGATAGATATTGGGATGAGTCCAAAAATCATTTCTGATGATAATTGTATCCTTGCTGAAGGCGGCTATTGGCGTATATAAGTTAAACATTATCGTATAACCCTCATTTGGCCCAATATGAATATCATTGGAATGAAAAAAAACTGCTGCAAAAGTATTACCAAAACCTCCGTCATCATTACGTATTTTCAAATTATGAATTTCACATATTTTTGAGACAATCGGAAAAATTAAATTTTGATATGTTTGAGAGTTATCACCATTGTAACCCGGAATAAATGGATTCCACTGCTGTAGATTTATTAATTCTTTTCTTGTGAATTCTATTCTTTTGTTAACAAAGTCAAGGTTCATTGTTTTATCGGTATAGTTTGCTTTTTGCGAATTGCAGATAACGAACTAGACTTAACGACGTTCCTCGACCCTGAGTCCCGGAAGGGACGTTAGGGACTGGAACGAGGCTTGC
>NZ_NPDQ01000017.1 GCF_002812125.1 Leptospira brenneri | reverse complement strand
AGTAGAATTAGAAAAAATAAAAAATTCAGTTTATTATTTAGGAACATTTTTTAAATTATTTCGCATAACGAACTAGACTTAACGACGTTCCCCGACCCTGAGTCCCGAAGGGACGTTAGGGACTGGAACGACGCTTGCTGAGGCAAGAGGAGTGCCAGAGGGGAATGTGTCGGAGACCGAGCGAGGGCTAGTCCCGAAGCGAAGCGTTAAGTCGCTGTTAACCGCAGTCTTAGTTTATAAACTTATTATTTTTATATTATCTATATAATCTGGGAGTTTATATTTTTTTCCTTTTGGGTGTAAATGAAATATATGTCTAAGCTGTCGCATCGATTCATAAGCTTCTCCTATTATTTCTTTTTGCTTTTCTATGAGGTTTAAATCGTAAGCATTTTTAGTCACCTTGTGGGCAGGCTTTTGCCTCTCTTTTCTGATGTTTTTAAATGGTTTAATAATATCGGAAATGGATCCTTCTCCTTTAATTTTGAAGATAGATGTGAGCCACTCCTCTAATAGTGCTAATGTTCCCTTCTTCTCTTTAATATGAATTCCGTTTTCCTCTCGTAATATAAATAGGTCTAATTTACCTTCGAAAAAGGTCTTATTTAAATTTTCTGAAATTAATTTATCAAGTAGGAGAATAAAATCATTATAATTTTTTATTGTAGGGATAAAAAAGAAGGTGAACTCTTTTGGTCTTTTTTCTCCCTCAAATGTTTCATGAAATAAATGAGTGTTGTAAATAAGATATGATAATTCATTTAAACATTTTAGTTCTAGCAAAAAAGCTGAAAATATTGATTGCGAAAATGTCCAATTCCCTTCGATAGTGTTATGGAAATATTCTGTTAAAATTGTGCATTTTTGTTTTTTTTCTTTATTCTTCCAATAAATTTGATGTTCCGCTGTTAGATTGTGGAGGTAACGTAAATAAACAACGGCAACTCGATTTTTTTGATTATCAAAACCGATTCCAAAGGATTGGATGAGGACGTTATCCTCGTTTCTTACTAAAGGATTGTATAAATCGTCATGGATGCATGAAATATTACCAGAATAATCTTCAAAATTGAAATCAAATCTTGGATCATTGAAGTATCTATCTAAGACGTCTATATCAAAGAAAATAGGTTTTAATTGTGGATCTCCAAGAGCTAGTGCTTTTGAATAACAGGCATACCCATATTCAATACAATCTCTATTGGATTCTAATTTTTCTTGAGATGGATAAAGACAAATCGGATATTCAGTATTTTCATAAGAAAAGCTTACACCTTCATATTCCATAGATTCTATATTGATAACTTTTGCATCATCGAGGATTTTTATTTGAGAATCTATCGGGTAATGTCGAATCCCTATGATGTGAGGATTTGAGCTTGATTGAATAGACACTTTCCTTTCGTTGACAAGTTCTTTTACCATATCTATGAAAGTTTCATAATCAACTTCAAATTCCTCGCTTATCTGACGTAACGGAATTCCGTTGAAATCCTTTGAATTAATAAAGAAATTGTAAATGCGGTTTTCTATATTTTCTTTCATATCGGGATAATTTCTAAGATTGCGGTTAACGAACTAGGGGATACGACGTTCCTCGTAGCTGAGCCTGCAGGGCAGGCGTTAGCGTCGGCGCGTCTTCTTGCGGAGCGAGAAGCGTGACGGAGAGGAATGTGTCGGAGACCAAGCGAGGCCGTAAGTGCCGAAGCGCCGCGTTTCCCCGCTGTTATGCGTAGTTGACCAGTTATACGATAATATTATTTTGGAGCAATTATAGAAATTCTACAACCTTTACATAATGGATAATTTTCTAGTATAGGTTTAAAATTTTCTTTTATTTTTTCTGCATTTTCTCCGTAAAAATAGAGAGCAGTTTCAGCTTGACCTTGCCAATAGCTTTCCATTCTACCGATGTCGGTAATACTGTTATTCAATTTTTCAATTAAATCATTTATATCAGAATTTTCATAAACTTCTTTAGGTAAATTTATTCCATCGAGATAGATAGCTAGTCCTTCCTTTTTCCCAAATTCTATCTGATTTTGATTGGATTCATCTTGAAAATGAAGTAACGAAGATTTTGGAGCTCCGAGTTCTTCTAATTTCTTTATAAGAAATGGGATACCTTCTTCCAGGTTATAAAGAATTATTTCAACATCAATGAACTCGATTTCTCCAGTTTTATTCTGCATTGTGCCACCGCCGTCAACTTCTCCGAGATTATTCTCTTTTAAAGCCTCGTTGAGGGGATCCTCGTAGATATTTCCTCTATCTATAGGCATTAATAGATGATTTAGTTGTGCAGTTACTAAATAAGTTTTATCTAAAGGTTTTTTGTTTTTAAATATATTTGAGAAAATTCCCATTTCTATCTTCCTTGATTATTTTTAAATTTCATTTGGTCAATTACGCATAACGAACTAGCTAACCGACGTAGGCTGGCCCTGAGTCCCTAGAAGGGACGTTAGGGACTGGAACGACACTTGCGTTAAGCAAGGGGAGTGCCAGAAGCCTATGTGTCGTAGACCGAGCAAGGGCGAAGTCCCGCAGCGAAGTGGTTAGCGGAAGTTATACGCAGTAGGCTTTATAATCCGCTTTGTTCTATCAAAAAAATAATATTAGTTCCCGTAAGGTTTAACGCATATCTCGTCATTTCATCGTCCACTTTTTGTGGAACTTGTCCTTGACCATGTCCGCCTAATTTGTTTCGAATTGTTGGGATACCGCTCTCGAGTAAATTCTGTAAAGAGGTAAATTGATTTTGTGTAAAACTTGGAATTAAATTGTTTTGAAAACATATCTGGATCAATTTTTTTGAAGTATCTGTTGGGCTAAATGTCCAGCCTTTTTCTTTACAAATAATTTTTAATACACTCTCAAATGCTTTTAAGCAGTCTGTTAAACATTCTTTGTTTCTTCCATGTCTATAATGCTCATGTGCTTTAAGGTATTCTTCATTTGCTCCTATAAATTTCTTACCTCTCAACAAAGTCAGTGTTGGTTTTGCTATTTCTGAATGTGAATATGTGGAGTCTACTCGAATGATTTCTCCATTAAACTGGTATCCAATTGCATGTTCTTTGAACCGATCATTTAGTTCTTCAATTGCTTGGTCAGATTTTATTTTCACTTCAGTGTTATATAAGTATTCCTGGTAGTTATCACCATTGATTACCCTTTCAATGTATTTGAAAGCTAAATCGATGACATCAATTGCTTCCTCATAATCTTTTGTCTGTAAAAAGAAGTTTAGAACATCGATTTGAGGTAAATTGTCTCTGTCAAGTAGATAAAATTTGCCGTATTCTCTGCAAAGTGTTCTCTGGATAAATTGGTAAGATTTGTTAACTTTATTTTCATATCCATAATAATTTTTATCAATACCGATTGCATCTTGAATAATATGTACAATTTGTACTCTTAATCTGTTGGGGATATCTTCATAACTGTAGACATCTGGAATCTCTCCCCGCAACCTTTTTTGCTTTTTTGAAAATAAATCAAATATCATTTAATATTTTATGTTGCCTATTGCGTATAACGAACTAGGGGATACGACGTTCCTCGTAGCTGAGCCTTCGAAGGAGGCGTTAGCGTCGGCGCGCTTTTTGCGAGAGCAAGAAAGCGTGACGGAGAGGAATGTGGCACAGCCCAAGCGAGGCCTTGTGCCGAAGCGCAGCGTTTCCCCGCTGTTATACGATGTCCGAAAGTTTAGTAAATAATGTTTTCTGCTTGAATAAATGTATTAGATTTAGCTTTAAAAAATAAATCCAGCATCATTATTCAGTTGTTATGTTTCTTATTTTAGAGATGTCTTTTTCTAATTTTAATAGATTATCAATCTTAGAATATCCAGAAAAAATCTGGTATAAGAAAATCAAATGGAAAAAGGTAATAAACCATTCTTGATAAGTGGCACTTAAAATAGTGTCTAAACTATAAATTATAAAAGCAATATAGAATGCTATTTTTGAGTTTTTGTTTGCGTTATTACTTAAAAAAGTAAAGAAAACCCAGATGAAAAGGTTCAAGACTATAAATGTTAACCAGTAGTAATAATTATCAGTAAAAAATGGAGCTATTTTTTGAATAAATAGAAAAGGAGAAAAAAGACCGATAGGAAAAATTATTTCAAAGTAAGCTAAAGCTGGAACATTTACTAAAGTTAAGAATCCAATGAAAATTAGTATATCTCCGCTAGATTTAATTGCATTTTTTATTTTTAACTTTTCTTCTTCTAGTAATAGAATTTGATTTAAAGTTTCTTCTTTGTTTTCACCCATTTTTTTACCTTTTAATATAAATTTTGAGGATATCGTATAACGATTGAGCCTTCCCGAAGTTTCCCGCCCTGAGCCTCTTTGAGGCGTTAGGGAAAGCGGGAAATTTGCCGTAGGCCGAGCGAGGGCAAGTCCCGAAGCGAAGCGAGAAGGCGCTGTTATGCGTAGTGGCGTTATAGTTTCGATTCCAGTATCTCTCTAATCCTTAGTGAGGCTGTATACAAAGTAGTAGAGGAAACAAAAGAAGTTACTAAGGGAGTTATGTAAAATAGAGTAAAGTTGATTGGATTCGTTGAGGTGATATCTAAAAACAGTAGTAAAGGGTATGGGAATGGAAGTAAATTCCAAAATATAGCAATTAACGTTGTTATTCTTAGGTTTATATATTCGGGCCAATTAACGAGTTCTTTATTATTTGTATGTGGCAATAAGGTTTTTACCGCAGTGTTTAATCCGAACGCAAGGAATATTGAAGTTGGAATAAATAAGAAAAGTATGTTAGCATCCGAAATAAATTTTTTAGAAATTTTATTGAAAATAGTTTCATCTAAAAGAAAGAAAATTAGAATTATTTGACCCGAAACAACTTCTGGAGATAAGAAGAGAGTTTTAATGATATATATTAGAGTTTTCAATGATCCATGTGCCTTGATTGTTTTATTTCTGAATATAATTCATTTGACAGCATAAATAATTTTTTAGGTTCAGGTTCGATTTCGAAGTTAAAGTTTATTGCTCTATCATTAGTTTTTATTGTTATTTTTTTATCTCCTTTCTTCCCTTTTATTTTTCCATTTCCATGGCCGTCAATTGCCATGAGGATCATCGCATCTGCTATATCTATTGAGTTAGGATCAATATCTTCAATGTTTCCTTTTTTATCTAAAAGGTTTTGAATTAATGTCTGTAATCTACTTATTATTTTTTGAG
Source organism: Leptospira brenneri (assembly GCF_002812125.1). Classification (NCBI taxonomy): domain Bacteria; kingdom Pseudomonadati; phylum Spirochaetota; class Leptospiria; order Leptospirales; family Leptospiraceae; genus Leptospira; species Leptospira brenneri. The sequence continues at coordinate 1,899 of NZ_NPDQ01000017.1, read as the reverse complement.
AATATGTCTTCTCTTTTATTATTAATTCATTTAGATTCCGTTTTTCAAGATATTCTTTAAGTGATCGCCAAAGGTGTCCGAACGATGGATTTGGAGGATTTACTCGTCCTGATATTTCAAATATTGAATCAATGTCTTTTAGGCTTCCGAGAAATGATTTTAGATCTGAAACTGGTTCAATTTCACAATCTTTAAAGAAAGTCCCAGTTTTTTTGAGAATCAACTCCTTTATTCTATTTGCAAATGTAGCAAATTCTATTTGATTCCATACATGAAGAAAAACTATTCCAGAATATTCTGGAATAAAAATGAAAGGTGATTGTGCTTTGATTAGATTTTGTTCATAGGTTTCTTTTTGTATTGGTTGTTTATCATCAAGCGTTTTAACAGATCCATCATCTTCATATTTCACTAAATAAGCAAAATGAAAATCGAATGGTAGATTTTCAGTTTTGGAGTCGAACTTTTGATAATCTGTAATTGTCCATGAATATTCACCAATGCTTATTCTTTCTGGTTCCTTAAATGCACTGACAATTTCATCTGTTGAAAGATTGATTTTTGAAATTCTCGTTAAGTTATATGTTCCATTTCTCATATTTTTTTAAGCCATTACGCATAACGAACTAGCCTTCCCGAAGTTCCCTGAAGCTGAGCCTCTGAAGGAGGCGTTAGCGTCGGCGCGTCTTCTTGCGAAGCAAGAAGCGTGACGGAAGGGAATTTGCCGTAGGCCGAGCGAGGCCTTGTGCCGAAGCGTAGCGGGAAGGTGCTGTTATACGAAGTGAAAAGCTAATTTTTAATTAACTTTGTTAATTCTGCTATTGTTTCTAGATTTATCTTTTCCGACTTTTTATCTACTATATAGGGGTTTGTTCCCAGAAAAAAAATGCTTTTTGAAACCTCTTCCATTAACTTTGATTTGCTATTTGAGTCTTCAAAAGGAATTGAATCGTATAAAAGGCGAAAGGAATTTAATACATTTTGGCGATGAATATTTGCAATGTGTAGATTTTTGTTAATATTGTAATTTCTTATTGAAAATCTTATAATAAATAATTCAAAGGTTAACAAAAATCCTCTTTTTAATAATTCCGCTATAACTAAATCGCTTTTTAGGATATTATTGAAATCATTGAGTTTATACTCCATATTAAAAAAAAATACTGTATAAAGTAGAGCGATCGCAGAAAAAATGGCTGCTAGTAACCATGTTTCTGCTGCAGCTATACGGAATGGAATTATTGTAAAGTTGGAATGTAGCTTTCCTTGTTCGCCAAAGAGTTTGGCATAATTGATAATGCTGATTTTAGATGCTTGGTCTTGTAAAGCCGGTATTAACTTCTCAAATTCAGAAACTTTCTCCCGTAGATCATTTTTAATTCTTTCATATTCTAATGTATCGATGGATTTTGAATCAAGCGATAGAATAAAGGAAGCAATACTTGGAAATGGTTTTGCGCCTTGTATCGGCGAAGAGGAAAGTTCATAAATTCTTAACAAGAAATTGTTTATACTTCCATAGATATTTTCGCCATTAATATTCTCAGTTTGAAGTTCATATAGTTCGGTGATATATTTTTTAATTTCTTTTCCATAATAATTTGTTAACTGTGAGACAATTGAATCATTCAAGTCGTGTTTTACTGATATACTGAGTAAGGTTTTATATATATTTAAGAAATTTTTGAATTCTTTAATATAAGTTGAGTATGGTTCGTTCGAAATTGTTCGATCTTCTTTTAGATACCTTTCAATTTCAATAATTTCACTTTCTGCTTGATTTTTAAAAATTTCTTGCATAAATTTATTTCCTTTTCATTTCGTATAACGAACTAGTCTTCCCGAAGTTCCCTGTAGCCGAGCCTACGAAGTAGGTGTTGGCGTCGGCGCGACTTCTTG
>NZ_NPDQ01000016.1 GCF_002812125.1 Leptospira brenneri | reverse complement strand
GCAGCTTTTAGAACACTATCAGAAGAGATAGAAGACGTCGCTGTTGTTGGCTTGGATAAAGCTATTTGTTTTGCCATACCAGTATAACCAGATTTGTTTAAAGCATCAATCTTTGATTGAACCTCTCCGATTTGAGCCGAATATTCTTGGAAAGCTTGCGAACCAGACTTCAAACCTTTTCTTTGCTTTTCTAAGAGCTCTTTGGTTTCTCCTAATGTTTGCATCTGTGACTTGAAAGCGGATATCTGTCCCAGTTCCGCTTCATCATTTGCACGTTTGGTTTTGAGCGCGGATATAGACTCTTCTAAACCTTTGTAAGTTTGTGAATTGCCCATTCCAGCTTTAAGCATATCCTGTCTTTGCTTTTCTAATGTTTTAATTTTAGAACTTGCCTGACCGACACTATATTCTAAATCAATTTCTTTTTTTCCTGTTTCATCCGAAAAAAACTTTTTGGTCCAAATGTAGGCTTTTTGCACCGCTCCTGTGATCGCCTCCCAGTTATCTATTATATGACCCAACGCAGCAATGGTCCATCCAATTGGACCACTCAGTGCTAGCAAAACAGTGATTAGTTGCTTATGTTCTTGCCATGTAGAACTAACTGCAGATGTTATTTCTTCCCAGTAATTGATTACCAAAACAACGACTGCTACTAATGCGACTAGAGCGATAATTACAACACCAACCGGGTTAGCAGAAAGAGCTGTATTGAATGCCCACTGTGCAGCAGTGGCAAGGGAAGTTTTCCCAGAAACTACTGCATATACCATTCCTGTAAGACCAATACTTGTTCTCTCCACTCCGAGTAGGGCAATGTTGGTGGCTCTTGCAATGGATGCTGCTCTTGTCGCTGATGTGGCAATGTAAGTCGCCACAGTATTTCCCATCAAGGCAGCCTTATTCACTACATAGGCACCAGCGTTATAAAAAACCGCTCCTGTTTCCAAAAGGACAGATCCTGTATAGCGAGCATTTGCTGCTGTTGCCACAACTTTTACTGCGGTATAAGCTTTCATAAAGTAGATGTAAGAAGCGATCGCTCCGCCAAGTGCTACCAGTGGCGGAATCCCAACCAATACCCAACCAGCGAAGAATCGAAACTTCTCGCTTTCATTAACGAATTCAATCAAATGACCAGTTCCATCAGCGATCATTCCAAGAAAACCAGAGACCGGCCCATCCGTAACGCTTGCAAATGTATCACCTAACGCCTTGATCGAACTTGTAACTCTATGCCACTGGGCTCCAGTGTTTTCTGTCACTGTTTCCGATGCAGTTTCAAATGCAGAGAAATCCATATTGTTAACAGTACCGCCGAGATAATCGATATCTTGCTGAAGTTTGCCGATGTGAGGCATTAGGTTCTGGATTGTTTTTACACCTTCTTCCCCGAAGGCTTTGATGAGTATAGGAAGGTCGTTTGTCGCATCGATTTCACCAAACTTGTTATTGATCTCTTGCAGAACTGCAGGCATAGATTTGAGTTTTCCTGCACCATCGGTTGCACTGAGTCCAATGGATTTCATACCAGGCCCAATTTTAGAAAGGAAAGCTCGGTAAGCTGTTCCGGCTTCTCCTGGATTCATAACATTCTGTAATCTTCCTAAAACCGCAGACTGTTCCGTGAATGTAACATTAAGGGAAGCTGCAGCGGATCCTAAGCTATTCATAGCCTGGTTCATTGCAGCACCGTCTGTTCTATATAAGCGTGAAGCTTCAGTGATTGTATTTCCGACCATTCGCCCAAAATCGGCATCAGACATACCAGAATACATTGTTTTGTATTGGTTGTAAGTCATACCAAATAACTTTGATAAGTCGGCAAATGAACCCTTTGTCGCAATAGCTGTTTTTTTTACTGATTCTGCGAATTTCGGAAGGGCCGCGGCATCAAGACTTTCGACTGCGGACTTGAGATCATAAAAGCCGGTTAGAATCTCGCCTTTGTCAATTCCAGTTTCCACGGAAAGGTGAGATCCTTGCGCAGAAAGAAACTGAATATCTTCAATGGAAAAGCCGAGAGTCTGGAGTTCTTTTTCCAGCTTAGATGTTTCCATCCGAGCTGTAATCATACCTTTGGAAAAACCCATGGTTGCGGCAGTTCCCCAAGCCATGACCTTTCCCCATTTCTGAGAATTAGCAAAGCTATTATCAATTGAGCGAACTTGATTTTCTGTTAATTTGAGAGTCTCACGAAGATTATTCCACTCATCTTTGAGGCGTTTCACCTCTCCGATCATTGAGTCTTTTAATGTAAGAACAACTCCTAGTTCAAATGTTTCCATTGCTCATACACCAATGGAAACACGGTAATCATAAAGTTTGCAAAACAGCCAACGTATGCAATGACTCTTGTTGATTTATCAACAATATTTCTGGCAGTAAAGAGACCAAAAAAAGGAATGATTAAAGCCCATGTCGCAAGATTTACATCGTCTTTAATCTGTCTATTATCGATGTGCATCTGTCGATTGATTCTCTCCATTCGTTCCTTTTGCTCTTTCTCATCCATGTTTATTAGACTACCTATGTTTCCTAAAAAAGTCAAGAGGGAAATGACTTAACCAAACCCCTGTTCACGCCTGCTGCTACAATATCGATCAATCGTTCTTGAAACCAATTAATGTCCTCGTTTAAGTTAATTAATCCTTCAATATCCATAACATCAGGCATTTTTCGCCTCGGAAAAAATACCGCATTCAGGATTTCTAACTGAGTATACGGTGTTTTAAGTTCCGACTGCCGGTCTTTTACAGCTTTTTTGCGGTCACCTCTTGGTTAACTTTTGCTAACTGAAGAAGTTTTTTAGCAAATGCTGAGGCAAGACCAGGGCTACCAGAGTTTACCCAAGACTGAAACGTATTTGCATTCGGATAAACTGAGCAATCAGCAATGAGTTGCAGATCTGATTCAGTTCCGGTGAGTTTGTCTGCACGCTTCACTACCTTTTCTAAAATTTCTTTGGATGGGACTCTCATTAGCACTGATTTTTCGTCCGCTTCCAGTAAGTGCAGTCCGCCAACTGGCTCTAAAAAGCGTTTAACGATTGAAATCGGCTCTTTGTATGTTTCGAGAAATTCTCCATCGACCAGAACGTATTCCTTTGGGAATAAATCCATAGCCGCTTTAAAATCTGTTATCGTAACTGTTTGTTCAGAACTAATATCCATAATTTACCTCCTAACTATGTAAATGTGATAATCGGATAACTTGTCACTGCAAGATCCAATTCAACTTCTGCGGTGTCGTCACCTTCTTTGAATGAAAGAGGGACTTTCGTAATTGTGACAGCAGGGATGACCAATTTGAACGTTCCGTCCTCACTTTCTGCAGTCGCAGTTACGGGAAAAGGCGGCAGTTTCAGTAAATCACCACCCATGGCAATTGCTGCTTGGAACATATACTTGAGTTCGCCTAATTGAATTTTGAGTTTCGCAGAACGTTTATAGCTCTTCACAGTCCAACTGACCGGCTCTCCGCCTTTTCCCAGTTTGAACGCCACTTCCTTTTCGTAGTCTAATGAGAACTCAGAGAACTTAATCAGTTCTCGGGCCATTACGTTTGCCGTAAAATTTTCAAAACTCAAACTCTGTGGTAAAACATCACCTGGTTTAACCATTTCAAATCCTCCTTATTGTGCTACTTGCCCGAATTGGGTTGTCCACTGGATCGCATCCAGCCTATCACGAATGAACATCTTGATCGTTGCAGGCAAAACCTTTTGGTTCCCAACTTTCTTGACCTTTCCAAAAACAATTTCATGTCCTGAAATCTCTGCTTCACCCGGTTTTTCCATTGCCTCTGCGACTGCCTTATCGCAATACGCTTTGACTGCGTCCAATCCTCCGGATCCCGAATTTGTTTCCGTATCCATTTTTAAGAATGGAAGGGATGTTTTGTAGATGATGCGTTCTAATTTGTTTTTACGCCTCATTTCAGGAATATACTTAAAATCTGAATCGGCAGCTGCCATGAGGTTATCACTTGCGATGAAAACACCCCGTTCATCTGGATACATTTGGAGCATCGTTAAACCAAAGTTATCCAAAGGTTTGAGATACGTGTTGTAAGCTCCATTCCAATAACGAACTCCGATGAAAGTACGAGATTTATTTTTCTTCACCCAAGCTGCACTTTCGTTTACACGACCTGCTGCGATTCGAGCGCAAAGAAAAGTTGCTGCGTTCCGGTAAACCTCACTTGTTTCTGAGATTTCTTTTGCGGCATTCCAACCACCAGCTGACTCAATACCGCCACCAATATACCGGCCTTCCGCACCTACAACACATACATTTTCGCTTTGAAAAGAATCCCATTCATCCTGGATTCTTTGGAAATAAGCTGGTACAGTTTCGGACTCTGGTGCTGTTTGTTTGCTTTCAGTTTCAACGATTGCGAACAAACGAAAGAGTTTTTCATTTCGCATTTCCGTAAGCAACTGACCAATAGAAACAGCAATCGCTCTCGTAACTCCTTTTAATACATGAACGAAGTAGAACGGATGATCAGCCATATCCAATTTTTTCAAGGAAGATACACATGCCAAAATACTTGTCATCGAAGCTGAAGGAGCTTTAATCACAAATGTCCAAGTATCACCAACTTTAAACGAATCTGCAGGTGTTGCCGCATTCACAAAAGTTGCAGATACTCCAACCGCAAGTGCAATGACTCCACTAACTGGTAAAACTACTGCGGGTGCAAAGTTCACACCACCGTCTTCCGATTTACGAATTTCGGCAGCACCTAGAGCACCTGCTTTTGTTACACGCAAGACGACGTTCCTTGATCCAGTCGGTGTTCCGCTGGCTGTTGGCAGCGGTGCAGCACCAGTATTTGACTCTGCAGAAACTGGTGGATCAATTGTTCCCACAGTGTCGTTTGCAGGTCTTCCTGCAAGCACTGGCACGGGAACTTCACCAGCTGCCTCATCGAATTCTTCAAAATGTTGTTGGAGGGAATCCACAAGTGGGCCTCTCCCAAAATAATCCTTTGCTTCCTGCAAAGAAAAAATCAGTTTAAATGAATCTGGATCACCTAATTCGGCTTCCCCGATTTTCGCGTGAATTCGATCCTCGAATCCATCCGCATTGTTAAGTCCACCACTTTGGTGGGTTGTTGTTACTGAACCGATAGGCATTGTTATTGTTCTCCTTTTGCGCCGACAAAAAACACACATTTCATTTTAAGATCTGGGATGGGACACCTAACTCTAAGTAGAGTTAGATTTTCCAAACCGGCGAGTTTAAGTTCCTTGGTTTTAACCCAAACCTCGGAGTTGTTTAACTCGAATTCGAACGGAGCTGGCTCATCCTTCTTTATGTTTGCCGAAGAACTGGTTTCTGCCCAGATCCCATAAACATGTAAAAGCTGAACGTTTGTCAGTTCCGCGATGGGAACTTCCTTTGGTCCAGCAAGTTGGGTGAGTTCTATTTGTAGTCTCTCTATCACTTCTTCGCAATCATGCGTAGAGGTTATATCGAGTATGTTTTTTTTGAGTATGGCCCCATCAGGGATCCTTACTTGCTGAATAACCGTTTGAATTTGAAAACGATCCACTATTTCCTCTCAATCTGAACAGGTTCTTGAATCTCTAGAGTGACTCCTGCTAATGTCTCTTCTTCTTCGATTGTATAAAGACCATCCTTAAAAATAATTTCTAGGATTAGCTTATAATAGCCGTTTTGTGCTTCAGGATCATCAACCGTATTCGTGATCCCTGATCTAATTTCAAATGGAATTTCTTCCATTGTTTTCGCTTGGCGATGGCGTGCGATATACAGCAAACATTGATCAAGTATCCCACGTTCTGTTACAGAGCTAATTACATCTAACGAAGGATCACTTAGCCAAAAATCGATTGTGTATTTGATTTCTTGTTCAACATTCCTAACTGCATTCTTGAAAAACTTACCTTCTGGACGAACGATAGTAGATAACCGATGTTTCCTATTTTTCCATTTGCGGTTAGTCGACCCATTGTATTTGATCACGGCACAAGGAATCGAAACTTGCAGATCATCAAGTTTAGGAATATATTCAAACACTTTGTCCGCTGGGATAATAGGCATAGGGGTATCGTCAAGACCCGGTTCCAAATCCTCCGGAACTGCAACACAACTTGCGATCATCAATTTGATATAATCGATATGATGTGCTTTCATTCAAAAATCTCCGACACTGCACGGACGTAGTTTTCTTTGATTTGCTCGGCAGAATCTTTTAAGGCTGGACGAACATGTGGCCGTTCTGGTTCGCCACCTGCCTCAAAACCAAACTCATGTCTGCGAGCATCTGGACGATTTGTACCAACTTCATAGGTGGTATTGTCATGTTTTCTAGTTTCAAAACTGGAAGAGTAATCACCATGGGCAACCAAAGTCAATGGAGATAGCCTTAGCTTTCTCTTTCGTTTCTTTGTTGCTTCGCTGAGCGAAGGCCAATTAGTCACATACTTTTGTGAACGGATTCCTTTGATGATGTTGGATTGAACAACAGCGGCGTTTTGTGCCTGTGCTTTTTCCAAAACCTTTGAACCTTTGCTGATTGCTCTTGCGAGCATTGGCCCAAAACTATCGGTAACGGACATCATACGGAGTTTCCTCCGGCTTTTGGTTTGTAGATCTCTATTCGTCTAACAGAAAATCCATCAAGCTCTTGTGCTGGATGGGCTGTAGAAATTAACCAATGTTCACTTTCATTCCTGAGATTCTCTGGTAAGGCTACTGCAGAACGTAGAATTCTGCATTCCTGCGTGATCTTAATGTCTCCAAGTTCTTCTGTGAGAACTTGACAGATAGCAGAGTATGATTGCCGTTCGCCGACGGCGTTATCTTCCTCGGATCGGGTCCAAATCCAATTACAATCAAAACTCCCGATAGGCTTCCAGGAAATTTCTTTCTTTGAGTTTAACCCTTGTTTCCCTGGTTGAGATTCTTTGGATAAAATTGTAATAGCTGCGTTCGTTGTGTCTCGAAACCCACGGTCTAACATTGATCGGATGCTCATATAATTTAAGCCACTCCTTCAAAAGGAGTAGGAAGTTTTCCGAAAAGAATTTGGTAAGCTTTGTTACGCAAAGCCTCTGCGATTTCCCCACGTTCTTCCGCTCCCATGCGAGAACGTTTGACTTTTGTTCCTTCTGATCCACCGGAGGATACTTCTTCTGGATTAAAACTTTCATCGAATCCAAATTCCTCCGCAATTTCCGCCTTGATGAGTAATAACTCTGCAGCCAAAATTTTTGGACTATATGGTTCGTTTGAAGGGACAGGAAAACCCCAATCCTCAATTTTATTATGAGCAAACAAAGCACAGGTTTCTAAAAAAGACTCAAATGGAGAAGGTAAACCTCCTTCAGTTGAATCACTCAGATCCAAATCCTTTCCTCGGACTCGAATTATTTTTTTTAGTTCCTGTACTTTGTGTAACATAACAATCTTTTCCTTGAGGTGAGCTATACTCTTAAAACAGAAAAATCACCGTTAGGTGGATGATAAAAGACTAGAGAAACAAGATACTGTTTGTTATAGATTAGGTTTCTTTTCGTTGTTCTGTTTGGTTTTCCACCGGATGTTTCTGAATTTTTTAGATTGCTGTAACTTTCAAGAAAGTTCTGATCAAAATCATTTTGATCTAAATCTTTCTCTACGATTCCAGTATGGAAAACTGCAGTTGATTCGATAGAAACCGAATGCACCGCAGTTTTCGATTGTTTAGCTTCTTTGTGATTGGCGAAAATGTTTGCAGTTGCGAACAAAAAAATCGCCAAAAGAATTGTCGTGATTTTTAACTTCATTTCATCCTCCTGTCTTAATGAAATTGCGATCTGGCTATTCGCCAGATATTTCTGTTACTCTAAGCTTTCTTGTTCTTTTGAGCGCAGCTGTTTGAGAAAAGCTTCGCGAACTCAAAGTCATAAGAAATTACACTTCCGTGGATTTGCTCTCGGATGAATTTGTCACTTTCTACAAGTTGGCCAGCTGCATCTTCGATTAGTTCGAGAGTTAGGTTTTTGTTCCAAACGAGAACAGATTCAGCATCCATCTCTTGGTGAGTCTTCCAATTGATTCCAAAGAACCCTGCAACTTCTCCATCCTTAAGGAAACCTTCCAAAACATTTAAGGATTGGAATTGTTTGAAATTCACATCATCCGTAAGAATTTTTTCCAAGAATGCTGGATGAACCACTGCATGTGTAAACTCTGCTCCTTTGGATGGATTTAAAATTAAATTTACCAAATCGGAGTATTTCCAAGTGGTGGTGGCCGTTTCAGTCGCAGTGATCGCCGTATTGGCATTTCCATCACCTTGCTTAATTACTTGCAATGCTCTGTGAGTGATTTGTTTAGAAAGGTTCCAGCCAAATACCTGAAAGATATGTTGAGCTTTTAAAACCTGAATCCTCTTTAACGCATCATAGGTGAAGTCAATCTCAATACCGACTTTGCGAGTTGAGATTGCATTTTCCTTTGTCGCGATGATAGCTCTTGGAAACTGGGATCCTTCTTTGGATTTAGCCTTCGCTTTGAGGTCAGATGCACCGATATCAAGGGCAACTGATTTTGCTGAACCCTGCGCAACTCTTGTTTTGACACTATGAGTGTCATCGAGTTTAACATCCAATTTACCTGAATTCATTCCAAGATAAATGTTTTGGTTGATAAACTCCGGAAAGAGAACTTTCGACATAGGGGATGCCTTAATGAAATCTTCTACAGCGAAATTTGCTTTTCCAATGGGAATATCATTGGCCATCAACTGTCGTTCAAAGGCAGTTAAATCTTTTCCCACGGGGTTCTCTGGATCATATCCAGCTTCAATTTCTTTTTGTTCGAGGAATTCGTTCATCGACATTCCTGCCGTTTTTGCGTCTGCGTAGATTCCGGCATCTAACTTTAATACGACGAGACCTTCTTTTGTTTTTGTATCTGCCACGTTTCCTCCTTATAAGATAAATGTGAACTTACTTGCGCTAGTATCAACGCTGATCACTCGGACAGACAGTCCAGAAGCAGCGACTTTCAATTTTCCGGCAGCGTCACTTTGAACTGTTATCAACCCAAGCGTTGGTGCAGTACCGGAATATTCAAATTCAAGCACCCCAGCTACTTTAACGGCTGCAATGCCTGATTCAACGGATGAAAGTTGTCCAAATGGAACATCGTTATTTGCTGCAAGTCCCACCGTTTTGTTTGCTGTAACTTTTAGAGCCTTCCCAACATCAGCCTGTGTTAGTGTGCTCTGTTTTAGGGTTACTAAAGTTGGCGGAATGACTCCGACAATACCCGGTTCAAATGGATCATCATTTAATGCCATTATTTGCCTCCTCGCTCGATCTTATACTTTCCAGAATCTTTCTTGTTTCCGGCAACAGCCTTGTCTGATTCAGACAATTCACTCGATGCACGAGTTAGTTGTTCCGAACCACAGGATCCACATTTCAACGGATGCTTTTCTTCGAGCTTCGCACCGTATTGAGCACAGAATGCCTTCACCTGTTCCATGTTTGCCGATTGAATCATCTTCTCGATAATCGGATCCGGCTTGTTCGATGTAAACAAACGATAGGCGGTAAGTGCTTTTTCGACATACGTCTGTAGCATTTTCTTTGGTTCTTCGAGAAGAGTCACCACTTCCGAGATTTTAGAATCGAATTCAAATTTCTCAGGGAAGGCTTCTAAACCGAAAATTTTAGAAAATTTTGCTGTGGTTTCTACTGCTTGTTTTTGTGAATTGTCAGCAGTTTTTAGTTGCCCGTGAAGGCTTTCGATGTTTTGCCCCGCTTGTAAAAGCACAGCTTCTAATTTTTCTGACGGTAGATCGATGAATTCGCCCTCCCCAATGGACAGACCGAGTTTCTTTGCATCTACTCCCAGAGAGGTAAAAATAGCGCGTTTGATTTGCGGCATTTCTTCGTTCTCCTTAGAGTTATCTTCATTAAAATGAATGCTATTTGTTGAATGGAATTTTTTTGCAGTGGGATCAGCACCGGCGGAGACTAAAGAAGTTTCTGGAATTTTAACGATTTTTGTTGCGATCAAACGTACAATTTGTCCGTCAACTTCTTCACCTAATCTCCAGTAAAAACCCTCTAGATCAATGTGGGACCGTTTAAATTGAAAAATGATTCCAACGGAATTAGAATCAATCAGTGGCGGATCCGTCTTTAGTCTAGTTACGATTTCAGGTGCTACGTTCTTAAACACACGAAACACTGCATCAATCCCAGGAACGCCTGTTCGATTAGAAAATATAGGATCCTTTGTTACACCAACCGAGTTTCTTACATTGGTGATGTGATCTGTATAAATTTTTGTTTTAAAAAGATTTGTCGCTTTTTCAAGAACTCCTTCTCCACTAAAATCAACCCACCAACCCTCAATGAGAACGCATGACAGCATGCGAAACATAAACTCCGCATACTCTTCATTCTCTGCGATCGGCGAAAACTTGGCAGAGGATTCGCCTGATTTATTTTCTATTTGGGCAAGAAGATTAGAACGAAACTCTACCTGTGCGGCTCCTGAATTGTGAATCAATAAACCGGACTCAAGTTTTGCCCAACCTTGCTCGTTAAATTTTAATGTTTTGTTTTCAACACTCATTGTAATTTCTGATTACTATGAGAATGAGGTTTTCTTAAAACGAAAGCTGGAAAAATATAAGTGGTCGTCTAATGTCCCTTATGTCCTATCTTTTTTTTATTTGCTTTTTACTGTTAAGATATTCCTGAGCATCCGAAATCAATATACGTGTTGATCTTTCGGAAAGTGAATAAGCCGGGATGTTTCCCTTTTCTATCTCACGATATATGTGTTTTGTGCTCATTTCACAGAGCCTTGCGAAGTGTGGAACCGTATAGAATAGTCGTGATGTACTCTTCGATAGTTTGATTTTTCCTTTGGTTGTATTCATAGTCACCTAACCGGCTATCAAACTAAAAAAATATTGTCAAATAGAAAAAAGAGACATAGAATTCTTTTAAGGACAACTATTATGAGCGAGGTAAAAAAACTATCTTCTGAACATATGAAAAAAATTTGGGCTCTTGCCAACGAGATACAAATTTCAAAAAGTCGATTGCATGAGATCGTAAAGGAATCCGTTCAATCGGATTCAATTTCTTCCCTTACACCAGGCAAGGCGGTTCTTGTTGTTGCTCGTTTAAACGAACTTCGCACGGAATACTATACGAAAAGAAAGAAGGGTAAAATTGAGCTGTTCCGATACAAACTCCAAAAGAGAACTTATTCGCAACTGACTAAAGCAAAAGAAATTTGTGGAGAGATAAAGAACGCGGGAAAAGAATTTGATTTAGATCAGTTTGCTGAACGTCAATATAGAAAACCATTCGATTTATTGACGAGAGCCCAAGCAGCAAAACTCATTCAAGCCCTTTTGGTAATTCGATCCCGTTCGCTCGCGCGTTCTTGATATACGCAATTTCTTCATAATACGGTGGGCGATCAAGACCGCAGGTGAGTTTGTATTCCTCTAGGAACCATTTGAGTTCGCCAGGTCTATCGATGTTTTTTGCATCGGACACAAAGGGTTTCGCATAATGCACGCGCCTACCCGTATGGTCCTCCACCCAAATCCTTCTGCTTCTTTCCGGCTGAGTTTCGTGACCATCCATTAACGCGTTATTTATATCTTCAGACGGAGGGAGGGTTCCCAAAAGCGGACAAACCCCGACAACAGCATTCCTGTTATGCGCAAAATACTTATCGTGCACCCATACCAAACTTTGGTTCCACAGTTCATAAACGAACACGATCGGATTTAGAAACGCTATAAAAACAAATGCGAACATAATAATTTCCTTTTATTGCAATCTAACAGATAATTAGTTCAAAAAAAATAATCAGTAAAGCAAAAATTCGTAAACATTTTCCAACAAAAATCTTGCCAAATGTCCCTGGGGGCAGATATACTAAACATAAATTAAGGTATTAAATATTGGATGTCACGGAAGACAAAGAAATTTTGGTAATAGAAATTGAAGCTGCTCTCGATCGACTAGTCCATAATTTGCGATCGGGTAGTAGTCCTCTCTATGAAGTTGTTCGAAATACAAAATTAGATATAATCACTTTGATTTACCAGGCCCAAAAAAACAGACACTGACTTATTTCGTAAGTAATCTTTTTGCCAAATCTCTAACCAGTTCCAGCCCTGCACGATCAGCTTTTGCTAATTCTTGAGCACTCTTAATAACATCGGTTAACGCTTCGTCAGACTGCATCTGAAAATTTAATGATCTAAGTTTATCGAATTCAGATAATGAATCTTGAATTTCCGATTCTGACGGCAGTTTCGGATCTCCTTCTCCATTTATAATCCAAGTAGGGTTTAACTGAAACCTTTGTCTTAGTTTCGACAAAAAGGCGATATCCATCTCGCGCGAATCATTCATGTAGTTACTTATCGTGGCCTGAGTTAAGCCCACTTCAGTTGCAACTTCCAGTTGTGTTATATGCAACACTACCTTAATAAACCAGCGTAATCTTTTCCCTGGCGTATCCAAATCCTTCATGGAATCCCCGTTTATACCCGCCAATTTAAAGTAAATGGCGGGTATAAAAATATAACGTTTTGTAATTTTTTGGTTGCAATATAACAAAATGTAATATAATTGTTTGTTATTACATTTTGTTATATATCGGCACAGGCGGGGGTCAATCCCGAACTTTAAGGGGAAGAAAATTATGAAAGATAAAATAAAGAAAATTTTGGGAGAAATCGAGGATTGCCACCATTTAGGGGATAAGATTTCTGGGTCAGCGGATGTAGAAGATACGCTCAGGGAACTGCCGGTGTATTTAAACGAAATCATACAGGAGTATAATTCCACAGCGGACAAGTTTGAGTTCCGTAATGATCTTCTTTTTGCCGCAGCGAAAATCATCGACTTCGTTGTGTTGATGGACGGAGCCAACTAACAATGGCAACTGCAAAGAGAAGTTACTATATCCCGAAAGAGATTCGCGAAGATGCGAAACGAGAGATTAGCTACCGTTATGGTTCTGTCTCAAAATGGGCAGAAACGTTGGATTTAAATTATAATTATTTAACACAGGTATTAAACGGTCTGGCACCTTGTTCCGGCAATTACGCGATCTCCTTAGCCAAGGAAGGACTTATACCTGCTGACAAAGCAAAGGTGTCGAAATGAGTTTAGTCGAAAGGGCTCGAGGTCCTAAACTCCCTCTTAAATTGCAGTTATTTGCTAAACCGGGCAAACGGATTGGTGACTTAGCTGAAAAAAACAATCTTTCCCGAATTAACATTCGTATGGTTCTGGCAGGGGAATACAACTCTTCCCGTGTTGATTCCATTTTGCAGGCCGAATGGGGTATCACAGTAGAAGAAGCTCGTAATATTTACAGAGAACATAAGGAGCGTATCGCAGCAGGGAATCCTGTTACCACTCGTGAAGCGTTCGAATTCAAACAATCGATTAACTACAGGCTGGCGGTCTCTTGTGGAAAAACA
>NZ_NPDQ01000015.1 GCF_002812125.1 Leptospira brenneri | reverse complement strand
GAGAGCCCAAGCAGCAAAACTCATTCAAGCCCTTTTGGTAATTCGATCCCGTTCGCTCGCGCGTTCTTGATATACATAATTTCTTCGTAATACGGTGGACGATCAAGATCACAAACCCATTTATATTCTGTCAGAAACCAATTCAATTTATTCGGGGTATCGATCTTCAAAGCATCAGTTGCGAACTCTTTGTAGAAATGCCGCATACTTCCATTTGGATTCTCAACGTATATTCTAGTCGGGTCATTATCTGAAGTTGCCTTTTCTAAAGCTTCGCTATGTGGTAAAGTTCCTAGATTTGGACAGGCGTTTTCTAACCTGTTTTTATAAACAGAAAAATAATTTTTATGCACCCATGCTAAACTATCATTCCAGAGATCATAGACGAAAATGACAGGATTTAGAAACGCTATAAAAACAAATGCGAACATAATAAAATCCTTTTATTGCAACCTAACGAAAATTTAGTTCTAAAAAAATATTAGGTAAAGCAAAAATTCTTAAGTTTTCTCGACAAAAACCTTGCCAATTGTCCCTGGTTTCAAATATACTAAACATAAATTAAGGTAATGAAAAATGTTGGATGTCACGGAAGACTATGAGCAAAATATAGATAGAATTGAAAAAGTGATAGATCGGTTCTTGTACAACTTACAGATAAATAAAATGGATCGTCGACTAGCCACACTTAAAGCGGCCAAAGAGATAGTATTTTTACTTACAAAATAAAATACAAATTTATTTACCAACTAGCTTTTTTATCATCCCGTTGACGACTTCTAAAGCAACTCTATCCCGTGTCGACAATTCCTGCGCACCAAGTATTACTTCTTTCAGAATCGGATCGTCTTGCATTTGAAAGTTAAGGTTCCGCATATCATCAAAATCATTTAATGATTTCTTAACCTCATCCCCACTAGGATAAAACATTTGTCCCTCACCAGTTAACAGCCATTCAAGACTGACCTGATGAACCTCAGAAATCTTCAAAATTGTTTCCTTCGAAAGGGACTTGCCTTGTTTTACGGCTGCACTAACGAAACCAGGGGTAACACCAATTGACTCAGCAAACAGCTTTTGAGAAAGCTGCTTCGACCTAATCAACATTTCTAGTCTTTCACTAAGCGTGGTCACGTGACTACCCCGACCCCACAATTAAACATAAATGTGGGGTATTAAAAAAATATACCTGGAGTAAATTTTTTACTTGTAAATATACCATTGGTAAACTATATACTAATAGTTAATTATTAAGTATATCGGCACAGGCGGGGGTCAATCCCGAACTTTTCGGGGAGGAAGTTTATGAACGAAAAAACAAAGAAAATTTTTGGGGAAATCGAGGATCGCTATCATTTAGATAGCAAGGTTTTTGAGTCATCGGACGTTGAAGATGCTCTTCGTGAACTGCCAGAATATTTAGGAGAGATCATACAGGAGTATAATTCCACAGCAGACAAATTTGTGTTCCGCAATGATCTTCTTTTCGCCGCGACGAAAATTGTCCACTTCATTGCGGTAATGGACGGGGTCAACTAACAATGACAGCCGCAAAGAAAAGTTACTACATCCCTAAAGCTCTTCGCGATGAAGCGAAGCGAGAGATTAGTTACCGTTATGGTTCTGTCTCAAAATGGGCAGAGACATTGGAGCTTAATTATAATTATTTGACACAGGTCTTAAATGGCTTAGCTCCTTGTTCTGGCAATTACGCCATCTCCTTAGCCAAGGAAGGGCTCATACCATCTGACAAAGCGAAGGTGTCCAAGTGAGTTTAGTCGAAAGAGCTAGAGGGCCAAAACTTCCAATCAAATTGCAAGCACTCGCGAAATCGGGGAAACGGTTTAGCGATATTGCTAAACGAAATAATTTAGATAGAACACACATTCTAAAAGTTGTCTCAGGAAATTATAATTCATCTCGTGTGGACAAAATTCTCCAAACTGAATGGGGGATCACAGTAGAAGAAGCCCGTTCTATCTACAAAGAACATAAAGAACGAATGGAAAGCGGGAACCCTGTTACCACTCGTGAAGCGTTCGAATTCAAACAATCGATTAACTACAGGCTGGCGGTCTCTTGTGGAAAAACAACAAAGACCTGGAAAGAATACCTTTCGGTGATGGACCAAATTTCCTGGCCAACGTTTCAGTATGCATTTATGCAACGAGGAGTTGCAACATGAACAACGAAAAAGAACCAAACGATATAGTAAATGCGATTTTGTTCTACAAAAAAATCTGGAAGAGCATCCCCTTCATGCTTAGAGGATGTATCGTTGGAATCTCTATCGCTTGGGCGACAGTAAGCGTATATTCGGGAGATTTCTCTTCACAAGACTGGGGTCAAGCAACAAGAGGTAATTTTCTGTTAACCTTTATGGGAATCAGTATCCTTTATTTTCTTCTTATTGCAGCAACGGAGGACTCCTTATGAATTCCTCAACATTGGATACGATGACAAAGAACGCTAAGATTTACTTTGAAACGAATGCTGATCGCAGCGAATACTCAAATGGTTTTGTGGAAGGATACAAAAGCCTTAAGCAGACCAAAAGCACGGAACCAGCTGATCTTGGTTATGATCATGGCACAAAACACCGGCAGATGGAAGAACGGAAGGCAAAGGAACGTGGGGTTAAGGGTAAATAAGTGGTACGTGTGAGTAGTTTAGTTTCTGCCTCTTGCCATATTTCCAAAGAGCGACTTATGCACTTAGCAACCCCAAACGAAGTACATAAAAAAGAAGAGAATCGCGAGAGTCGTAAGCTCGCACCTGGTGGCAGAGTCCGTGAATCTGTTCTTGGGCACCAACCAGAGGAGTGTGCGCAAATGCAATCACGCTATGTGCTGAAGCACCGATTCATTCTCCGTCAGCAAAGAGAATTAATGCGCACACTCTCTGGTGACTTGCGAACCCAATTAACACTAAAACAAATTCAAATGGTCAGGAAAAATGACCTTCCTCCCTATCAACCTTATACAAAAGATCAAGTGGATCACTTTGGGAAATTTGCAAACTTAGTCTCTCGAATTGGATCGTTAGGTTATGTAATGAAAGGTGGTTCGAATAGAGAAATTGCACAGCATCTTATCTATCTCGCAGCACATGCTCTGTCTTGGGCAGAGAATTACGTGGAGGAGCTTCCATGACCATTGCAGAAAGAATTTCATTTTTGCGAGGGGCTCTCTGGTTGAAATATGCAGAGCAAGCGATTAAGGAAATCGGTCGTGGTAGACAAAATCGCAGTAAGGTGCATAGAAGGATTGCAGAACTTGCAATCAACCGCGCTTCCATCGAACAGGCATTTATTGAAGACATGGATGAAGTTGCCGATTTTGCAGAATGGCAAAATGAAAAACTCGTCGAGGAACGATTAGGTGGAAAAAGCAGATGAGCAACAAATCAAAGCCTCTTCGGCCTCGACACCAAATCAAAAAACTACGTGCTCTTATTCTTTGTGGACTATCCGAAACTCGTTTCAATTCTTTCTGGGATTCACTTCTCGATTTAGAAAAAGAGAGATTTTCGAGCAAGGAGCTCGCGTCCCTCGCGCAGTTGAAAGTAAAAGAACTCCTTCCATTGAGCAAAGCAAAGATGGAGGAGTATGTGAAAAATCAGAATGTGGAAACAAATCAAAAAAAATTTTTGGAGGTGTTCCGATGAGAACACATTTTTACATGCAGCCCCCTCTGCTTCATTACAAAAAACAAACATTAGTTGATCGATTCGTTTCTTTCATGATGGGGGAATGATATGGGAGAGACAGCAACTAAAGCAAATATTTCACAGAAGGCAACGGTTTTGACGTTGTCATCTATCGGTCGCTCAATCAAAGCCCATCCTCTTGAAGTCGCAGTAGGAGAGATTTCAACTCTTTACATGTTTCTTGAGGAGAAAGGTTTATTTGGGGAATTCGCAGAGTTTAAAAATGGATTGGTTATTTCGTTAAGAATTGAGGGAGAAAATGAGCAAAAGCACCAAAAACAACAAAGCAAATAAAGTTAAAAAATCGGAACCTGCTGTCTCTAAGGGAAAGAATCCCGTCGACAAGCACTCTAAAATAAAAAACAAGACTTCGGAAGAAACTGTAGAAACTGCAGATGCTCTGCAAGAAGAATCTCCTAATTCCCTTGCTCACCAAGAGGCGTCCAATTTAAGCACTGACAGACATACACGACTCAATCAGTTGATGCGTACAATTAGAGTTTCTTCCGAAATGTTAAAGGCCGCTCAAGAAAATATCATGATCGCCCTGCATGAAATCAACCGCGATCAACTTTTTTTGTTAGCTGAATGTGAGTCCATGCAAGCATTCGTTGAGGAACACACAGAATTCCACTGGTGGAAGGTTTCTAAGTATCTTACTGTTGCAGAAAAGTTGCTTACCTCCGAGGTAAACAAA
Organism: Leptospira brenneri; assembly: GCF_002812125.1. Lineage (NCBI taxonomy): Bacteria > Pseudomonadati > Spirochaetota > Leptospiria > Leptospirales > Leptospiraceae > Leptospira > Leptospira brenneri. The sequence goes on along the minus strand of NZ_NPDQ01000015.1, from coordinate 17,446 downwards.
AAAGTTCTCTCCGGAAAAAGCGAAACCTCACTCATCAAACTTGTTGAAGGTATGAAAGAAGATAATGCTTTGTTTCAGGATGGTGAAGTTCGTTTCCCTGACGGTAGGGTTTTGAGTCTTTCTGATTACGAAAAAGAAGTTCAGTCCAAACAAAATAAGGAGACAGTTAAACTCCTCAAAGATAAAAATACCCAAATTTTGAACTTAGAAAAGAAGGTCGAGGACAATCAAAAAGTAAACCTATCCTTTGATTCAAGAATTAAAGAACTCCAGGAAATGCTAAATGACCAAACACATGAGACTGGCATCCCTCCTGAAGTGCGCAAGGCATTCCGAGAAAGAGAAGCTCTTGCCATAATTTTAAAAAATGCGGTCAACGGAATCCAGGAGCATGCGGATGTTCTTAAGGTCGCCCACGAATCTGAGTTAAACGAGCTAGAACACAGCACAGAGAATGGAAAGATTGTAAACATCTTCCTTGTAACAATCCAAGGGATCTATACATCGGTATTTGAATCTTGGCAGGATTGTCTTCCTGTTTCTACGGAAAAGGGAATTTCGTGAAACAATTAGATGTTGGAATCGTAATGCCCCTCTTTCGGGATTGGAAACTCGCACGAGAGCGAGGTACCCGTTCCGAGATTGGACAAATTGTTAAAAGGGCTGTCGATTCTCTTGGTCTAGCGAGACCACAGGTTTATAATATTTTCAACCGGCTTTTGGAAGGAGAGTCTATCTTTTCCGTTGCAAAGGTTGAAAGAAAGAAAACTGGATCAAGACTCGGAGTTGCGGAAATTGCCTTACGGGAAATTGAAATCTATGAGATCACTAAACTCATGTTTGCAGGTGAAGTGCAGCATGAGCAAGCGAAGACTGGCACTGGCAAGGATAGAGATCTCCGCACTGTCGGTTTTGCTTTGAATCGAAAGTATGGTAAGTCCATGGAATTTGCCATTGAACAAGCAGAACGATTGGGAACGATCAGAAAAGGTGTTTGGGATCGTTTTAAACTAGGAAGGGCATTGAACGAACGAGGTATCACCCGCAAACAAATGGGGAAACCGTTGGCGTCCGTAACTTGGATGGCAACCTATGCCAACCAATTTTGGATGTTTGATGCCTCGCCACTTAACGCAGTTTATTTGGAGCCAGGTAAAGATTCGAGGATCTCTATTCGCCCAGATATTGAGTCTGGTTTAACGAGGATCTACGAAGGATCTAAAGAGGCTACGCTTCGAAAGGTTCATATCTATGTTGCCGTTGATGTTTATTCAAAAGCATTCTATGCTTATGCATACGCTCCTATCGCAAAAGGAAAAGAATCAACACATGGAGGCGAAAATTCAACAGATTGGCATGACTTCCTTTGTCGCGCCTTTTTAGAAAAAGATGACGGATTTATCCCGATCCAAGGAACTCCTGAAAGAATTTATACGGATAAACATACGGCATTCGAATCTCTTTCTGGGTTCTTCTCTCGATTGGATATCATCCAAGAATCCCACTTTCCGGGTCACTCCAAAGCCAAAGGACCAATCGAAAGCCGGATTTCTGCAATCAAACGATGTTGTGAAACCATGGCAGTGAAAGGAATGATTCGCGATTTAGATGAATTCAATCTCCTATTGTATAGGTACCAAATTTCGAGAAATGACAAACTAAAGTCTTACAAAAAATGGCTGAAGTCTGCCAACGAAAAACCAATCAACGCCGTTTCTAAACAGAACCTAACGGATGCTTCTATCAAAGAAGAGGTTCGAAAGATAAATGCATACGGTTGTATCGAAATTGAGGCAACGCAGTATCTATTACGCTATCCGAATGGCCACGTTGTTTCAGACAGAACCAAAGAAACTGTTAAGGTATACAGAAACCCGCGTAGCGGTTTTGAAGTGCTAACTAGCGATGGCATTCGTCTCTCTGCGGATCCAGCAGGGCCTATTGGAAGGGAACCTGGAAGTTTCAAAAACGTTGGTGATCGAAGTGGACTTACGGAAACCAAGAGAATAAGAAACAGAAAGAAAGTTTTATCTTCAGCAAAGGCTGTTGAAAAAACTCTGATCCTTTCGGATGCCCTGCCAAATTTGCCAGAGATTCCTTATGGAAAATTACATGTTTCTAAAGAACATCGCCAGACTCACACACCAATGGCTCCTGAAAAATTCGAGAGTACCGACGATGCATTTGAATGGATGCTTAATGAGCTCGGACACTCCGAAGACACATTAGAAGAACTTTCAATGAAACTTGCAGATGAAAGGGATGAAAATCTTTCTATAGGTGCAATCGTATTGCAGTTGTTAAGGTCTGCAAAACGCAAACTAGGGTATATCCCTGCACAAGAAGTTTACGACACAATCGAAATAATTCGGGGCACGTTCCCAGAGGTTAGCAAATGACAGATGTTATAAAATATAGGCCCAGTTTCGTTAATACAAGAAACACTGATACAATTGTAAGACTCGCAAAAGAAGCGGTAAAAACGAACTCTTGGTTGGTAGTGGAAGGAGAAGTTGGCGATGGGAAAACATTTATGTTTAACCAAATCAAATCCTTACTCGAAGCCAAAAAAAATAAACACATCATCGTGAATGCAGGACCCGTTTGGGAAAGTTCTATCTCTGGAATTTCCATACCTTTTATCGCACGGCATATGATTCGAGCGATACGTCCTGCAGAGAATATTCCAGGAAATCAAAACGAAAGATATTTCCGCTTAAGGGAATTGTTGCTTTGGGTGGAAGAACAAAACCGCAAGGTGGTCCTTGTTATTGATGAGGCCCAAGCATTGCGCTGGGGTGGTTTCCGTGATCTAAAAAAGCTTTGGGAGTTATCATCACCAAACCAAAGTCATTTATTCTCAATCATCATGTTTATGAAACCAGAGACGAGGTTATCCGGTATTCTTGACAGCCCGGAGATTGGCCATCGTGTATTTTCTTTCCGCAGTAAACCGCTTACAAGAGTAGAACTTTTATCTATAGCCGAACAAGGATTCAATATTAAGTTTCCACAAGGAAAGACCGGAGAAAAAACGAAGGAACTTTTTTACTCAAATCTTTCATCCAAGAATCCACTTTCAGTAGAAAATCTCATCAAGGCAATTTCCTTCTCATATCCTGAATTTCAAAAAGACGGAATCATCCGAGAGAGTTATTTGCGAAACGTAATTTCCGACGGAATTCGCACCATGATGGAAAGGCTTAGAATTTCAAAACGAGAACTCCGCCGAAGGATCCAGGATGATTATGGAAAGGATTTTGATAATAGAAAAATCGAAGAATCTCTATTTCATCCTGGCAAAAATCCAAAGGATGAATCCATCGCAAAAACATCGTTAGATCGTATTTACAGAGAGCGTACCGGGAAAAAATCTCCAGTCCTCTCATCAGTTGAAGTCGAGTGATCATTTTTTAGTATAAGGAGACAATCAATATGCCAGCTAAGAAAAAACAGGCAAAGAAACAAACCGCAGCGAAGAAAAAACGGAGAACCGTTCCTCCTGCACAAATGGTAAAATCAACCTCTAAGGGGGTCGTTGTCGACGCAAGTCAAGGAGTTGCCAATGCTCAGTAAGCGTCGTCAAAATCTTCTTTCGTTGATGCCGGACAATCATTACGCGGATCAGGAAGAACTTGAAAGAGGAATTGAACTACTCGGCAGAGTATCTCGCTCTCGAAAGGATTTGATCTCTTTAGCGGATAACAAGATCGCAGCAATTAGAGAAGAATTGAAGGAAGAGCTTGTTCCTTACGATCAAAAAATCGCACACATTGCTTCCGGAGTTAAGTTTTATGTGGGAGAGCATCGGAATGAACTTTTTCCAAACTTTCCTGCAAGAAAAACTGCAAAGCTTGTCTCAGGTAGCCTTAAAATCCGTCGGGTTCCACCATCTATTAAGACAAGAGCGACGTCTGAATTTTTGGAATCGATTGTTAAGAAAGGAGGATTGTATACAAAATTCGCTGAGCTAGTCTCTGCGCTTTCAAAAAACTTTCTCCGAGTCAAATTGGAATTAAACAAGGATGCAATCCTTGCTGATCCCTTAGGCTCCAAAAATTCGATCGGAATCGAGTTGTCTGAAGAATCAGAAAGACTCTACATCATTCCAGCTGAAGTCGATGCGGAACATGATGTTAGTGCAGGAGAAAGATCCTCTGCAGCTTAAAAAAGAAAAGACACAAGGGACAAGTATAACGATAATTTGTTGGATACTTGTCGCAATCTGTAATACGTCTCTTGTGTCGTATTCTAAAGCTACTCAAAGACGTGCAATCAACATGCACGTTATCAATGGTGATAACGCAGAACAAATTGCTGCAATTCTCAAAGCAGAACATCCCAAAATTACCTCCAATACAATTCGAACTTGGCTCGAAAAACAAGATGATGCAACAGGAACATCTCCACTGGAAGATCGTCTTTTAATAGAAAGTCAGGCTAGAAATTCTGCACTAAAAGATGCAGAGATTAGTTTGACATCCATCAAAATTGATACAGTAAAAGCATTTCGATCACTCAAAAAACAAGTGTTTGATGAAAATGGAGATCTTAAAGTTTCTTTTAAATCCGGCGAAGGAGCATGGAATACTTTTCGTGGTTTAATGAACGATATGGAAAAGATGCTCGAGAAAGAAAGAGAGCGTCTCGAACCAGAAGAAATTGCGAAAGGAATCAATCGAGCAATTCGCAAAACAGCAAAGCTATCAAAATTCATGGATTCTAATCAAGATGTCTTCAGACAATTTTTCCAAAACTTAAAACTCGAAATTACAATTTCAAAAAATTTGGATATCGCCTTCATTGAGGAGAGCTCGGAACGTGAAGGCTGAGAAAAAAAACAAGCTAACTGTATCGGCAACGGAAAGGTTTTTCGATGAGCTCGATAGTATTGTTACTCAAACTACAAACCGCAATGGTGTTGCCGGAAGCACGTTTGAAGAGTTTCTATACCAAAATGTATTAGTGAAAGGGCCATACGGTCAACTCGTACCTTTTAGTTTTGATGGATATGCCTTTTGGAGATATATCACCAGAGAATCTCAGAACCATCCCTATCTTGTTTTTTTAAAAGCTGCTCAGGTGATTTTCAGCACATGGATGCTTGGTCGCCTAACATGGAAAGGTCTCGGAACTGCTCTAAAAGCAGGGCTATACTTTCCAGATGATACATCAATGAAGGATTTCCACGATGATCGCGTCATTCCCTTTCTAATGAACTGTAAAATTCTTCAACAGTTCCTTAAAGAAAATCAGGTAGATAACAACAGAACGAAAAAGTTCGGAGAGTTCACCCTTGCGATGAGAGGTACTTGGACAAAGCGTGGGGCAAAAACAATCGACTTAGACATGATTGGAATAGACGAGGCACAAGAGCACAACGAAGAAAATGTCGAGTTCGTACCAGATAGAATTTTAGCATCTAAACTAGGCTGGTTGATGTATGGTTCGCAATCAGGACTCCCTAATACAGGAATACATGCAGAATTTGTAAATTCATCTCAAGGTTTTTGGATGAACCGATGTGGATGTGGTGAATGGAATAACTTAATAGAACGCTGGTTATCTGACCATGATTCTATTTTTGGCTTTAAGGATAAAGAGGCAAAATTAAATCCCACTCCAGGATCCATATTCTATACTTGTGCAGGTTGCGGAAAACCAATCGATACACAGAAGGGAGAGTATGTTCACAAGAACATAAAGCATGACCACCGAGGTTATCAGCTTTCGCAACTCTGGACACCGAAAGACCCGGCAGAAATATACAAACGTCAATTAAATGCCAATACTTCAGCAAAAAGAAAAGCATTCTGCATCTCAGTGATTGGTTGGCCATACTCATCCGATGAAGAGCAGCCTCTTCGAAAGGAAGATATCGAACGCTGGCAATCTGATTTTGTTCTGCAGGATGGCTGTCAATATTTCACTTTTCATGGCTTGGATCAAGGTGACACTATCCATGGCGTATATGGCGAACCTACTAGTGATGGAAGAATCAAGATCATTGGCCTATATAAAGGACACGTAGTAAATGAAATCGACTACTATAACTCTATTCAACGTTTTAACGTTTATTCTGGAATCATCGATGCGATGCCAAACAGAAACTTCTCCATGAAGACTGCTCTGAAATTCCCCGATAATATTCGAATTCAGTTTTTTTCTAAAAAGTTTGCAGAGAGGGAAGAAAACCTTCCGGGTTCAGAATCAATCGGGGTTATACAAGTTAATCGCGATGATTCATTGCAAGAGACTGTGGATGCAATCAAAGCCGGATTATTTTTATTTCCCGACCCAAGGAAGTTATCTCCAGCAGATCTTTCTCTTTATGAAGAATTCAAGTTTCACCTAACGATGCTAATCCGAGAACGTGGTGAGGACGAAAACGGAAAGGCTCTTTGGGGATTTAAGAAAAAGGTTCCGAATCACTTTGGCATGGCATTGAATTCATTACGCTTGGCGTTTGAGACACAATCGGAAAGTGGAGGGAGTTATGGTGGAGGAATCGGTTGATGGGAATTTGGAATAGAATAAGAAATAGATTTTTTGATAGCGAAGTCTTTCTCCCTTTTACATGGGCAAATGACAGAAAGAAACTAAAAGAAAATAAGGCCGAGATAGAAGCGTTTCTAGCTGAAGCAGTGACGGAGGACAACCCATCTGAAGATGTGAGGTTGATTAAAAAATTAGCACGAATCTCCCCGGAGTTATCGCAAGCCGTGAAACGAGCACTCACGCTAGGAAACACCGGCTTGGAATGGGATATCGATGCAGATGAACGGAATAAGTCAGCGATGCTCGCTGAAATAGGTTTGTTTTTCGATAGCCAACCTGGCATAACAAATCGCCTTCTTCGGCAAACGATTGTTTGTGGGGCAATTTCTGCTGAGTGGATACCTTCAGTAAACATTGATTCAGTTGAATCAATACGAACAGTTCCTGTATCAAAAATAATTTTTAAAAGAGACGTCTCGTTGGAAACAGGGGCTGTGAAGTTCTTACCTTACGAACAGACCAAGCTGGGTTACAAAAAACTAAACGAAATACAATACATGTATCATGCAATTGAAACTGATGAAGATTCTCCATATGGCATCCCTCCGTTTGCATCTGCAATTCCTCATGTCGGCAGTCAATTCAAAGCTCAGTCCAACATGGAAAAACTTTTGGATAAGTGGGGCCTCCTTGGATTCATTGTTGCGAGTTTCCCAAAACCTCGTCAATTGCCTGGAACAGATAGCGCTGCTTACGAACAACAATTAAGTGACCACTTAGCTAAGGCTCGCGCGGCCTTTGAAAAGAATTCCTCATCTGGTTTTATGGCAACATACGACGGAGTTAAGACTGAACATTATGCCCTAACTGATGGAGCTCGTACCGGCGGTTATGATTCCATAACAAGAGGGATAGAGGAAAAGGTTTCCTCTGGAATAGATACTGATCTGTTTCTTTTGGGTAGATCCTATTCCGTTACTGAATCATATGCAAAAATCTCAGGTAAGCTGTTCTTGTTGAAGCTGAAAAATATTGCCTACCCGGCAAAGCTTTTTTTAGAACAAGCTATCAGATTCCACCTAATAGCAAAAGGTTATTCATTTCGATCAGTATCTGCCAAATGGGGCAAATCTATCACTTTAGATCCAAAAGGAGAAGCAGAAGCAACAAAGATTTCAAACGAGGCAACGAAGATCCACTATGATCTTGTTAGAGCACAAGTTGCAGATGGATTAATCGATCCAGATGTGGGAGCAAAACTCCTCGGTTTTGACAAGTGGCAAGAACCATCCAAATTAGAAAAACAGTCTACCGATGGGCTCACTTTCTCTGAAAAAAAAAAGCCTGGTGAAAGCGCGATGATTATTTCAGAAGAACATTCAACTGACTGCACCTGTGGAGACCTCGAACAATTTGTCGAGCTCGGTGCTTGGACTATAGAGGAGAAAAAAATCTATCAGGCGATAGAAGATTCTTTTGCTGAAACTTTTTTTTCTTCCTATGAGGAAAAGGTAAAGGCTGTCCTTGAAGCAATTCGGAAGACAGACATCTCAAAAGAGGATGCTGTCGACAGGATATTGAGCATGATTGAGAAGGAGCTCGGAGACCTGCCGGATGAGCTCGAAAAGGAATTCAGAAAATCAATCTCTGATGCCTGGGACTCTGGCCAGGAATTCCATAAAGGGAACGATGGAAAAGAAGTAAAAATCCCTAAAGTTAATGCAAACAAACACGTATTAGACTTTTTTAACAACTCTTATAAATTCGATGTAGGTAAGCAGTTTAAGAAAGAGGACGATATCAACGATATCCGGTCTGCAGTGGAACAGGCATTGGAGTCTGGTTCCGTCGACAAAGTAATCAAGGATCTACAGGACAAGCTCTTAGGAAAAACAAAGACAACTTCTAAAGACGAGAGAGCTGCAATTAGTAACAAACTTAATAACATTGTTCGCGGCCAGATTTATCGAGCGAGAACGTTTTCGCGAGTTAAGCGTTTCAATGAAACAGGAATCTCTCGCCTTGAGTATGTAATTATCGATGATGAGCGAACTTCCACAATATGTAAGGCAGTATCAGGGAAAACAGTAGAAGTAATGCAAGCAGTTTCCTTTGTCGATGATTTTATCAACGATGATCCCACTCGTGATGGGTTTTGGAAAGAGCGTCGTAATCCGTCCGAGAAAGAAGCCGAAAGCCTAAAAGGCCTCTCTGGTGATGAGATTATAAAAAAACTGAACAATAAGATTCCTCCACTTCATCCCGAATGCCGTACAACGGTCGTTGCATCTTTCGAAAAGAGGAAGTCATGACAGTCATCCTTCATCAAAAAATCACCGTTCATGATCGGGTAAAATTTTATTCGGACACTTTTCCAAAATATGCTCCTCTCCACGTTTTCAGTGAAAGTATTTATGGGGAGTGGAGACTCGGGCAAAATTTTAAAAACACATCCGATTATTGGGGAGCTTATCCCGAACAATATTTACCGCGAGCAACATCGCTATTCCCTGAGAAAAAAGAAATATTACACCTGTTTTCTGGTAAAACTCCACCTGGGAACTATCTTCGAATGGATAAAAATCCTGCGAATGGATCCGAAATCGTTGGCGATGCAGAAAAACTTTCCTCTTATGCGAGGATCTACAAACCCGGCGGATTCGATATCATTTACGCGGATTGCCCTTATACGGAAGAAGATGCAAATCATTATGGATATTGCATGATCTCACGACCCAAAGTTCTTAATGAGTGTTGGAAAAGTCTTTTGCCTGGCGGTCATGTTGTTTGGTTGGACCAGGTAGTTCCACAATGGTCAAACGAAGAATGGTTTCTAGAGGGAATTATTTATATGTTTATATCAAGTAATCGAAGAGTAAGAGCTGTAAGTATTTTCAGGAAGGTGTAGGTATGAGTTTGTTTTTTACAGGATTTCTCCAAGTTTTATTCGTTTGTGCGAACACCTATATGATCAGCAAACAAAAGTATATGTGGGTAATTATTTTCGGTTTTTTGATTTCATTCATCTGGACTTGGAATGTTAGAAAAATTGCCTTTGGTAATATTTTTGATCGTATCAAGTATTCCGTTGGTGCTGCAACAGGTGGTGCCGTTGGGTTATTTGTTTCAGTACTTATCTTAGGCGATAAATAATATGAAGTGTTTATCTATACGACAGCCTTGGGCTGAGGCAATTGTTTTAGGATTAAAACCACTGGAAAATCGCGATTGGTATACCTATGTTAGAGGCGAAGTATATATCCATGCGGGAAAAACCTTTGACCAAGACGGATTAGAATTTCTCCAGAAAGAATTTCGTTTATTTCCAGGTAAAACTAAAGCAGACTTTTTGTTAGGTGGCATAGTTGGAAAAACAGAAATAGTTGATTGTATCAAAAAATCTTCTTCGAAATGGTTTTTCGGTAAATGGGGGTTTGTGATGCAGAACAGTAGAAAAATTGAATTTGTACCGTGTAAGGGACAACTCGGATTCTTTGAGGTTTCTTTATGAGTGATACAATTGATAAGGAGTATAAAATACTCCAAAACGAAGAAAAAATTTCGGCAAAATTCTTTAGAGCAAATGAATACAAATTAAGGCAGATCAATTGCTGCCAATTTTGCAAATACGTATCACGCTCAACTGTCTCAGATCCTTATATCTGCGATAAAGCAAATCCAGAAGGCAGATTTCAAGTTTCAAGCGTGGATCCACTTGGTATTTGTAACTCCTTTAAAAAGTCAGGACAGAAGGGACAGCAATCAAATGTTGAGTATTTTTAAGATTGTTCTGCTTCTGATAAATACTATACTTGCGTATAGTATTATGCTATCAAAACTATATAACGTAGACTGTCTTAAGATTCTACCTACGATTGAAAAAAACTCAATTGATGTTATTCTATGTGATCTTCCTTACGGAACCACTGACTGTAAGTGGGATAAAATTATTCCAATGGAATCATTATGGAATGAATACCATCGGATCACAAAACCGAACAGCCAAATTCTATTATTTTCATCTCAACCATTTACAACTTATTTGATAAATAGTAATCCAAAACAATTTCGTTATGAAATCATATGGTATAAAACTAAAGCATCAGGCTTCCTAAATGCACGTAAAATGCCGAACAAGAGCCATGAAAACATTGTTGTTTTTTATAAAAATTTACCTTACTACAACCCAGTTAAATATGAAATAGACCCGCGTTATCAACGTAAAGGCAAACAAGTCGGCTCAAACAAAACTACTCTTTTTAATATCAGAGGAGAACGAAGCGAGAACTATCAATACTTAGATGACGGATCCAGATTTCCAGATTCAGTATTGTGTTTCCCTTCCGAATCACGTCCTGGCCAACATCCAACCGAGAAACCTAATGCACTTCTGAGATTCCTTCTAAAGTCCTATGCAAAGCCTGGTTTCACCATTCTCGATAATTGTATGAGAAAGGGAAACACTGGAATTGCCTGTGCTGAACTGGGTTTGGATTTTATCGGCATTGAGCAGGACAAAACATATTTTAAAGATGCGGAAACCAGAATCCGGCTTGCTCGACAAAGAGTAAAATTGGGGTTATCGTTATGGACGGATTAGAAAAACAAGCTGTGATATGTTGCCCTAATTGCAAAAATTCGTTTTCGGAGCAGTCCCTGCCGTACGAATTGCAACTTTCAATTGCAGAAGACTTATGGATGAAGCATTGCGAAGAAATGTTTCGAAAAGGTGGTAGGCCCAAAAAACTTGAGAACCTTCCATCCTATATTCATACTCCAAGGATTAAGGCTTATTATGAAAAACTTGAGAAAAGAATTGAAGCAAGAAAAGAAAGGACATAGCGGACAATCAAAAAAATCAAAGTGTCTGCCAAATCAACTTATTTGAAATATAATAGATAATGGAATTTGTTCAATACCTTTCAGTTTGGGAGAGAATCTCAATCATTGCACTTTGCTTCTTAACCATTTGGGCAGCATTGATTGCATTTTATCGACTAATAAAACGTGCCGCAAATTGGCTCCAAAATCGTAATATCAAATTAGGAAAATCAGAGTTTCTTAAAATTGAAAAAACCACTCCTACTTCATTTGTCAGCTCAATCGAAAAGGACTTCACTCTTCATCCAGTCTTTTCTAAGATCGAAAAATTCTTACGAGTTGATTTAAAGTCAATTTCACTTGATAACAGTTTTCGTGATTTAGTTGTTAAGGATATGGCTTCTGTGACCTGGATCGGACACTCAGAAATGCTGTTAAAAATTATTCAAGAAACAAAGTCTTGTACCAATTTCCTGCAGTTTAAAAAAGTAATTTTTAGAATTCTTACTGATAGAGTTGAAGAGCTCAACAAGGACCTACTCGCAGAGGGAATTCCTCTTCTAGTGATAGAGAGATATTGCCAAGTCATTAACCTGTTTAACGTCCAACTACTCGCGAATATCGAAGAAATCGACAGGAACTTAGATCGAGACAGTGCAGTCGATTCTGTATTCCGTTATGTATCAGCCATACTAACAACCGTTCATCATCAATTCATATTTTTATTTGGTTCAATCAATGGAAAACTTAAAGGCTTAACTTATAAGGGGGTAACTTGCAATGAATAAGGATACAAATTTGATCGATACAAAAATCAGACCTGATAGAGAGTCGTTGACTCCGATTACTCCGCTTCCATGGTACGACCCACAGACTGACAACGCAACTGTTCAAATTTTAAATAGAATTATGAACAAATGGAACACTTGTATGGGAACTACTTATCTCGCCGTAATTAAATGGACTGGGCTAGTCTTGGGGATTAACACCTATGCGGAGTGGAGTGAAAAGGATTATTATAAAAAACTCGGTGAATTTGTAAAAAAAGATTTAGACATCACAACTTCAGCGTTTCACAACAAACTATTCAACTCGCTCTTTTCAGGAAAAGCTTCTGTTATTCAAGTTCCGTTTTCTTTGGAAGTTCTTAAAGAGCATATAAAAATCACTAAATGCCCAGCTGCAATCTCAATTGATGTAAGACAGGTATTTAATCCGAAGGCAAAAGATGTAATGGGCCATATCATCTTACCTGTTGCTCAATGTAACAATGGATTAACAGCTCATGATCCTAGAGGAAAGTGGGATACAAACTACAAGGATTTACAAGGAGCCAATTGCTTTTTTTCAAATGCACTCTTAGAACAAATTGCTCGTAAGGAGTTTATGAATTTATTCTCGATAGGAGAAGTAAAGTGAAAAAGCTTCGCTTAAAAAATCCGGCGGATCGTCAGCTTTCTGTTCTTAGCTTTGCTGGTGGAGGATACCTCGCCGTCACCAGTCTTAAAATTCTAATTGAAATTGAAAAAGTTTTCCTTGAAATCCTTCTCGATCGATTCGGTGAATTTGAATTTGTAGAAACTGGAAGGAAGAGTTTTCCTTTTCACAGGCTATTTGATCTCTTATCAGGTACGTCCACTGGTTCAATTGTTGCAATGGCTCTTCGGTCTGGCTTAACACCAACACAAATCCTGGAATTATATTTAGAACATGGACAAAAAATATTTCCAGGAACAGTTTCACGGTTCTGGAATAGGTTTATCGTTCGAGGAATCTTTTCTGGTCAGGGCCTGTCTGCTCCAAGCTTATCAAGCGAACCGTTGTTAGCCTTACTAAAAGCCACGCTTGGTGAGACTACAATTGGAGAAATAAACAAGAATGGCCGAGTGATGGTTATCGGCATCGATTGTGAGACAGACAATACATTGCATTATAAATCTTGGAGAGAAGAATTTCAAAGCCTACCAGCATATTTAGTTGTAGCTGGATCTTGTTCTGCAGACACATACTTCTCTCCGACCGTAATAGAACAGAAAGAGAAAACTTACTATGTTTCGGATGGTGGTACATCTGGGGCCAATGATCCAATTTTAGATGCAATTGTAGAAACCTTCAAGTTCCAGGAAAAAGAAATTTCTGTGGGTGGTCTGGAGAAACTTCTTTCTTCTTTATCTGGCCGAAGACTCTCAATTTTAGAAACGATTCGAACTCTTTTTGGTGATAGTGTTTTGGCCGCATCAATCGGGACAGGAGAACGCGCTACTCCGCGAGAGGGGAAAGACATGTTGGACTGGGGAGCTGCACAATTAGTAACAAACGGCGTACTTCCGAGCGCACTTTTGAAACGACCAGAAAGGCATGCTAGAAAATTAGCATCCTACCTGGTGGATCAGAACAATTTTTACAGTTTCAACACTCCATTCATGACAGCAAAAGAAACCATGGATGATGCTTCCGATTCCCAGGTAAAATCAATGTTATACGATGTTGATTTTTGGATAGATCAACCGGCTACAAAATCTTACATTAACAACTTTGCCAATAGGCTGGTTGATCTTTTGGAAGAAGTGAATCATGTTTAACTATACATTTCTTTTGAAGAGGATTTAGTAGATTGTATGGACCAAGAACTTAAACCGTTGATAGAACAATATTCTTTACTTCATGATTTGGAGTATGCTTGTAAAACTTACAAAAAAGAAACAAAGAAAGATCCTGATCGGTTAGATACAAAAGTAACCGAATACTGGGATATACTTGATAAAACAGCTGACTTTACTTGTTGGTGGTCGAATAAACTTAAATCCGAATTCGCCAATATCAAAGAAAAACTAGAATCTCATTCCCCATATCCTAAGTAAAACTTAGGATATTTCGCACATTCTCATCTAACGACTAATAAATGATTATTGGTTTTTTCTCAAACCCCTTGTTTTTACTTAAGAAATCTTAAGTAATCTGAAATTCAGTAACGATTTTAGCGCTCATCGGGACCCCCGGTAATGCTCGCGGACAAGAACTGTAGAGATTTTTTTACCTCGAAGCTTCGCTTTCACTCTTTTTTTAATCTTTAGTTTTTCTTGAAAACTGGCAATGGATGATTTTGATATTAAAAGGTTGGTTCCTGTTACTTTATTCAACGATTCAATGCGACTGGCTACATTGACCGTATCTCCAAAAATAGTAACTTGTCGACTAATGGGATGTCCCACTTCACCCATCACAACTTTACCTGAATGAATCCCCATTCGGATATTAAAAGTATGTTGGAAGCGATCTTGTAAAAACTCATTAAACTCCATCATTTTATCTTGGATTCGAAAACATGATCGCAACGCATTGATCACCATCTCATCTTTATCGGAAGAAACGGGATTATAATACGCCATGACCGAATCACCAATATACTTATCAATCTGTCCGCCGTTATTGAGAATGATCTCTGTTGCCATCGTAAAAAATCGATTTAAAACATGGACGATATCATGTGGGTAATTTTTTTCAGAGAACTCAGTGAAACCTTTTAAATCAATAAACAATACAACCAACCATATTTCTTCACTTGGAATTGATTGTTTAGGTTCATTTAATATTTGGAAGATTTCTTCTTTGGATTCTATAATTTTTCTAACGTGAATGTCTCCATACACTTCTGTCTGGCAAGCCAACCGAATGGTTTCATCCCAACCTTTCCGTCTCGCAAGTAATTTTTCCCTTTCATTCCTTTCGCTGACATTACTTAAACCTTTTATGATCTGAATCCGGCATGTGGTACACCGAGCCTTACCTCCACATTCGTGGAAAATTGGATAGGATGATTGTAGTGCTGTTTCTAAAATAGTCTCACCATTTTGTTTTGCGGTGACTGTAGTACTTTCTTGGTTAGTAAACGTGATTTGATTCATGAGTTATGCGAAAGGAATCTTGGTTAAATAAATTATTGCTATTTTTATTTTTCAAACTTTTTGATCAAGAAAAATAGAAGTGAAGTTAGTTGGTTTGATTCGATGAAGGCGAGTTTCCGATAATCATTCATGGGGGATTTCCCCCCTTGTATTAAATTCAACCTCAATGGGAAAATTAATTTCAATGAACTTCTTTCGAATACCATACCAATCCGAATCGCTTTGACAACTAATGCCTAGTAGATGGATCATCTTTCCTTTTGAAAAAAGGAATCATTTTCGGTTCTGAAAATTAGGATTGGCCTGTGAATCCCGACGAAGCATTTTGATTTTGAGTCTAATTTTGCAGATGCATAACCTGTCCGTCAAAAGACCTTTGCAATACGGATCGCGGAAAAGCAAACAAGGCCACATTCAAAGGGGAGAATTGTCATGTCAGAACCAAATTCATTTTTTAAAGGTATCTTAAAGTCGGTCTTCAGTGTCTTTTTAACTCAGACCAAAATTTCAAAAATAGAACGACTCACGAATGATTTCGTTCTCATAGAAATAACAGGAAGAAAATTAAAAGAATCAAAGTGGATACCCGGAGGTAAAGTGCAAGTCGATGTAGGGAATTTTACCTACCGTACATTCACCCCTATTAGCGTTGATAGAGGCGAAGGCAAACTTTCCTTTATTTGTTACCAACATCATAATGGTCCAGCTTCCAAATGGATCAATGACTTAAAAGTTGGTGACCCTTGTGAAGTCTTCGGCCCTCGCGATTCTTTAGATTTTTCGAATATGGAAGGAGATGCGATCCTTTTCGGCGATGAGACTTCTTTTGGGATCGCAAAGGTTCTACAAAACAAAGTGGAAAAGAAATCTCACTTATTCTTCGAATTGACTTCGACAGATACAGGGAAAAAAGCCCTCGATTCATTGGGAGTTACGGGACAGAGAATGATCGAACGATCCCCGGATGGATCACATCTCCAAAAACTTTCGCAAGAAATTGTGGATCGCCTCTCACAGATTCCCGATGCTAAAGTTTTTTTAACCGGGCGAGCAAGTTCCATCCAACAAGTTAGAAACAATTTGAAAAACTCAGGTATCCCAACGAACAAACTGAAAGTTCGCGCTTACTGGGCGGATGGAAAGGTTGGCCTGGACTAGTGGGCGGAAAAACAGGGCAAAATAAAACAAACAAGACATAAATCATTAATTATATATAAGAACCAGAATGAATCCAATGAGAACTTATCTACTAATCCTTTTTACTTTTAGCACAGTTGGTCTATCCTTAAATTCCGAATCTATATCAGAGACTAACCAAAAAGCAATTGATGCCTTTTACCAAAAAAACTGGTCTCAGGCGGAAACGTGGTTCAAAGAAAGTTTAAAGAAAAACCCGAATGACCCATATGCAAACTATAACTTGGCCTGTGTTTACACCATTCTACTGAGTCAATGTGAGGAATTGGCAGAAGAACAAGATATTTTTCGGTTATTGAAGAAAGCTGTCACATATAAAAAAACTTACAAAGGTTTGATGCTTAAAGACAAAGATCTTTCCTTACTTCGTAATACATTTCGATTTAATGAAATTGCTGGTTTAAGCCCCAAAGAACTCTTTACAAATATTTTTTGGTATGGCCCAAGTCCTGGTGCTTACGGTCCCATTTCGGAAATCAAGTTTAATGTAAATGGAACCTTTGAACTCTCTTTGGTTGAGTTTCGGGAAAGCGACGGTGCACTGGAAAAACCAAAATATAAAGGAAATTACGTATGGGTTTCTGAAAAAGTCATTCAATTAGAATTTCAAAAACTACCCCCTGCTTTTCCTAACCAAACAAAAAAAAGACAAGCCCGTTGGAAGGAAGATACACTTGAAATCGATGGCTTTGATTACCACTTTGTAGATTCACCTGACAGATGTTCTGCATAGAATTCGTTTCTGACTCCTGCTCGATGGGCATCCTGGCCAGACTCGCGAGCTCCGCAATCCTGCTTTTCGCCTCCGTAGAAAGGCATTCTGACTTGGGTTACTGATTGGATATAGAAATTATTTCCCGGGCACAAAAAAAGCCCTTGATCTTATGACCAAAGGCTTCTCCCAACATTTGTATACGACATATAAGTTAACAAACAATGCTATAATCTATACATACACGTTTAGCACGTGTATATTGTAATATGGTCAAGCCGATCGAGCGATTAGTATCACTTGGCTGAATCCA
>NZ_NPDQ01000014.1 GCF_002812125.1 Leptospira brenneri | reverse complement strand
ACGCTACTGGTTGGTTTATTAGGGAGGTGTTATGACAAAGTTAAGTGGAATTGAGTGGCCATGGAATGGAAAGCCGATTTATCGTGAAGATTTTATGAAAGAGCATTCTTCCTTTGCTGAAGAGATAATCAATAGATTTGCAGATATTTTTTCTGGAAGAATTTTTAATGGAGGAGCAGTCACACCAGGTGCATCGCCAGGTTCAATAAACATTTCGGCGTTGGTTGCTTACGATAATGAAGGTAAAAGAATCCAATTTTCTAATATTGAAAACCTATCAATTTCTAGGCCAGAGGCCGATTCCGTAGTAGTTGTTCGACATAGGTTTCAAGAAACCTCTTCAGGTAATCTTGATTCGAATGGTTATGCGATAAACTATAGATCCAACGCTTTTGAGATCCTTTTCGTTGATACGGCTGGATCAGAAGATATTCAGTTAGCTGCAATTCGAAATATATCTGGTACCGTTACGATTCTTTCCGATCTCCGAAATTGGAGACGCATGAATGCTGAAAAGCTAAGTCCAAATTCAATCGTTAATAGTTTACTTGCTCCTAGTATTAAAATTGGATCCTTGGATGATCTCATTATATCATTTGTTGGAACTGCTAGAAGTTCTATATCCAATGCACTGAATGCTTTAATGACAAAGTTAGAAGCGGATGTACAATCTTTAGTTTCCAGTATCACCGCAACCAACCACTTTATTACTAATGATTTACCGAACCTCTATGCACCCAAAGCACACACTCATCCAGCTAGCCAGTCAGCATTCGTAATCAATTATGCTGGAGACAGTGTAAACTTTACCCATGTGCCAAATGTCGATGGAACTTTTGTTTTATATAACATTTCGGCTGGGTTTTCTCTTGGAAACACTTATACGATTCATGACCACGTAATCGGAGGAATTCCTCCCATCGGAGGTTTTTTGTCTGGAATAGCAATTCGTGATGGAGGTCAATGGACAAGTAAGGTGCTTTAGTTCAGTAAGAATGCTGGAAGCGAGGATTACTCAGTAACGATTTTAGCGCTCATCGGGACCCCCGGTAATGCTCGCGGACATTGGTAAACTTAGTCCCTCTTTTCGTTCTTCCTATATTAAGTTTTTTGAATTTCCCAGAACATAAACTTATTAGTTCTTTTTTTGTATCAGCAAATATTGTATTTTTAATGGTATTTGTTATCATGCCAAAATATACAAGTTTGATTAAAACATGGTTATATAAATAATCTTAATACTTCTTTCTCAAGTATTTTAGAAGTTAATTCCAATTACAAAAGAAAGAGGTATGATCAAGTGTATTCCTTATTTATGATATAAAGGGAAATAATTGTATCCAGTATTGTCTTCGTTGCCATGCCAAAAATAAGGAACTAGAAATCAGGAAAAGGATCATTATAAAGGGAGCTGGTCCAACAGAATATTGTAAAAATCCTAGATATAAAATAATATTTAGAATGATCGGTGAAAGTAAAACAAGCCCTGTCGTTGATGTTTTATCTATAAGGACAAGAATGCCGCCTAAGATTTCTATCATTCCAACCACTTGCCAAAGGTATCCAGTAGTTACGATAGCAGCGATAAAGTTTGCAGCCGCTGGTGTCATAGGAGGTGTGGGCATAAATGCATAAAATTTGCTGCATCCAAATAATATAAATACCGTGCCCAACAAGAATCGAAAAGTTAAATCAACATGTTTCATAACGTTTCTCCCAAAAAAAGGTTGTCTGGACAACTATTTGACCCTAAAATAAACTGTCAATATATATTTGTCTAGACAAGTAATTGGGGATAAGGGGAAACTGTTTAAAGATAGAATGTTTCACTTAGATGATCAAATTGGATTTAATGTGAATCGAGTTGCCCTTCTGTTTCGAAGGGAGTTGATTCGTTGTCTTAGAGAGTTTCACTTAACACCGGAACAATGGCAAGTATTGGCGATGTTATGGCAGAAGGGGACTTTGAGCCAAAAACAAATCATAGATTTAACATTACAAGACGCCCCATCGGCTTCTAAAATGATCAGCCGTATGGAAAAAGCAGGTTTGATCAAAATAGAATTATCTAAACTAGATAAAAGGTCAACTTTGATTAGTCCTTCTTCTGAAGGAAAATCTTTGGAAAAAGTTTTACCCAAAAAAATTCTTTCTCATTTTGAACCCATACTCCAATCAATTTCAGAGAAAGAGAAAAAGCAGTTTTTGGTTTCGCTAAAACATTTTCGAAAACAATTTGGAGATGAGATTCAAAAATAGAATTTGATCTTTTGTTTTTGGTAGGTTATTTTTTCTGACCTACAAATCGAATGACAGAACCAGTTCCGTCATGAAATGCTCCTTCCTTCAATTCAACTTCTTTTTCTTCCAATATTGAAATATGATAGTTTGGAAAATCTGATTGAATTTCTTCGATAGAAAATAACATGTCGATTTCTTTTGGGCCTCCCATCTTTTCGTCTTTTGCTAAATACTCGAGATGGCGTTTACTAAAGGCTTCAAAGATAATATATCCGCCTTGCTTCAGTAAAGCACCTAACTTTTGGTGATATTCTGACTTTATGTTGGCAGGAAAATGTGCATAGATCAGTGCAATGGCATCAAATTGTTCTTTTGTATAGTTGAAGGATTCTATTGTCCCAACTTGATAATCGATAGAAACCTCTTCTCTTTTAGCTAATTGGAATGCTTTTTTTTGTCCTTCAGAACTAATATCAAAGGCAGAGACTTTCCATCCTAGCTTTGCTGCGTAAACTGCATTTCTACCCTCTCCCTCGGCGGGAAAAAGAATACTCCCTCGATCGAGTTTCGGGAGTTGTGCTTCAAGAAATTGATTCGGTATCTCGCCATAAGCAAATTCTTCTTTGCTATAACGTTCATCCCATCTTTTAGTCCAAACATCGCTCATATTTCTATTGGAAAAAAGTGACATTCTCTTACTACTCTTAATCTAAAGTGTTTTTAAAATTAGAGAGTTAGGTAGGTTTGGATTGATTTAGGTTAGCTAAATAATGTTGGTTCAGAGTCCTGATCTTCAGTAGTGATTTCTTCCGGTTGAAATTGTGTGATAAGACTCTTGATTTTTTTCTCTTCATTAATTTTGGAATCAATCCATTGATCTTGGTTTTCTCTTCGAATCACAACGGGTTGTCTATGTTTGTTATCGCCATAGTTATGAATCTCTGCTGTTTTTTCGTTGGCAACTTGTGTGATGATGGTTACCCAGGTTGAATCATTTGGCCCAGATCCCCATAGACCAGCAAAATAGGTTTCTTTATCAATGAATTCAATTTTAAACTTATGTTTTTTCCCTGTTTGTTGCATTTGCCATTCAAAGTATGCGAATACTGGAATTAAACAACGATTTGTCGAATAACTCTTCCAAAAGGAAGAAGTGAATATTCTTTCTGATTGAGCGGTTGTGATGAGACCACCATCTGCAAATGTTTGTTTTGTTCCCCATGAACCAAAACTAAGAAAAGTTTTGTTATTTAGTTGTCTTAGATACCAAAAATGATCATTGGGCTTTATGGGTAGTCCAGTTAAATTATGTTTTTGATATGCTTCTTTATAGTTTTTTTCTTGAAATGCAAAATCTTCCCATCTATTACTGTGATCTTCGATAGAAATCAATCTGTTGATGAATAAATTTGACACGGGACTTGTTAAACTCGAAGAGAACCTCGAAATCCTCTAACTGCATAGTATGATTCAGCCCCATTATGATATATGAATACATTATTATAGCGGAAATCAGCGAAGAGAGCTCCACCCAGGTCTCTAATCGCTTTAGGTGTTAAAATCCAGCTGGATGTTTTTGAATCAAAGTTCCCAAGTTTTTGTAATTCTTTATATTCTTCTTCGGTTAGGATGTTGATTCCCATCGTGTTTGCCATATCGATTGCACTGTTTTTAGGTTTATGTTCTTTTCTCGAATCCAGTGCCTTACGATCATAACAAACACTTCTTCTTTCCTTAGGAGTTTCTGGGGAACAATCGTAAAAAATGAATTCGTTTGTTTTTTTGTCATAGCCGACAACATCCGGCTCTCCGCCAGTTTTTTCCATTTCATTCAAAGACCAAAGTTTTTCAGGGTTTATTTCTAACTTGTTTTGAACTTTTTCCCATTCTATATTTTGATGTCGGTTTATGTGATTTTGAAAACGAAGTTTTAGTTCATTGATAATTTCTGTAGTTTGTTTGGGAGAAAGCTTTTTTTTGTTACTCATAAGTTTGGATTCCTTGCTCTCGTGAAATTATATTTCGTAAAATACTGTTACGGGAAGTAATTTACTTAATATATCAAAATGTTAATCCGGTAGAAATTAAAATTTGAGAAAACATGGAATTTTTTGGAGTAAAACTACCAAATTTTGACTTAAAATTAAATCCTGATATTGCCTTGGAAGACTTCCTAAATAATAGTTTGGATCAAATGTAACGATGTGGTTGAATTTCCCTGCCTCAATATAACCCTCTTGAATTTCAATTGCAAATAAGCAATGTTCACAAATATCTATTTTATATCCTAAGCCTATGGCAGAAAAATACCGATCAGAGAAATTCGTTTTATGAGAGTAGGGTTCAAGATTAAAACTATTTGCAGAAAAGTTGATATAGTTATTTCTAGTAACAGTAAATCCTTTTTCTAGTCCAAAGTTAAAACTGCCAAAGAAAGAATTGTAGAAATAATATTGAACATTAAAAGTGAACGTTTCGCCTTGTTTCGTTCTCGTAAATTGATAAAGAGCATTATTTGGGTTGGAGCTAGCATAGTATCGACTATATGCTTTTTCTTTGTCATCTCCAATTCCATAACTGAAACCAAGGAAAAGATTTTTCAATGGTGAGTAGAGTATTTGTAAATTAAGGGAGTTCGGTATCTCTCTTCGTTCAAGTCTTTTGTTATCTTGTATTGTCCAAGGGGTTAATAGTATTTGACTTTTTTTCGTTCTAATTCTCCTCCAAAAATAATTTGGAAGTTAGATATTAGAATAAGAAATATTAAATATTTTGTTTTGTTATTTAGGATCACGTTTAAATTATTTAGTATAACGAATTAGCGTAAACGAAGTTTGCTGTAGTCACACCTCTGAAGGACATGCCGGAAGGAAATTTGTCGTATACCGAGTGAGGGCTAGTCCCGAAGCGAAGCGTTAAGTCGCTGTTATGCGTAGTAGCGTTATTTAGTGTTACTCGCTTTCTTGTCTTCAATCGTCCAATTTTTTTCAGAATTATCGAGTCTGTTGATATGTTTCAAATGATAAAGACAGTTTTGAAGGGAAAATAAAATTAAAATAGCAACTAGAAATTTCATCACAATTAATTCTCTGTTTTAATTTGGTTAATTAAATCTACTACTTCAGGTAAAGTTTTCTTCGAAAGTTTTTTTAAGCTTCTATCTAGAGCGATATAATATAAGATATCATAACACTGAATATTCATAACTTCGCCGATAGATTTGAACCTGCGTTTGTAAATTTTGTTTTTATTTATAACAAGGAGATTTATATCGATAACAGAAATGATATCAACAAAGAATAATCCAATTTCCGGTTCCATGAAGAATTGATTCACTTGAATTTGAATTTCTGGAACATTTGGATTAGATACTTGAGAGACATTGAAACCTAAGTTTTTTAATTCAGTAATGAAAGCATTCTTTATGATCTCAGGACCCCTTGGCTTTGTAAAAATATAACCGCCATCAATACCTAAACTGGTTTTTTTCATACCTTCTATAAACATTCCATCTTTATAGGTATCAGGATGGTCATCTGATTTAGTAAAAGAGATAGTGATATTACGCGATGGTGCAGGATTATAAATAGGATCATTGTATTCATATTCAATTGAACCATTCATAAGGGCGCATTTTGAATTAAATATAAGAACGAGAGAAGTTATTAATAATATTTTTATTTTATTTTTCATAGTTATCCTTTGATCAATTTTTAGCTATTACGCATAACGAACTAGACTTAACGACGTTTCCCGACCCTGAGTCCCTGTAAGGGACGTTAGGGACTGGAACGAGGCTTGCGTAGGCAAGAGGAGTTCCAGAGAGGAATGTGTCGCAGACCGAGTGAGGGCGTAAGTCCCGAGGCGAAGCGTTAAGTCGCTGTTATACGAAGGTTTGGGTGTATAACTAACTGACTTTTATTCCTAAAACATCTAGAGGATCAGAATTATTTTTTAAAACAAAGAGCATCCTTTGAGCTGGACCTTGTGGAATATTTCTTCCGGATTCCCATGCCTCTACTGTTTTTTCAGAAACTCCTAGAGTGTTTGCGAAAACTGATTGAGTGAGATGTAATTTAGTCCTAATATTTTTAATATCTTTTCCTTTGAAATTTGGAAGTTTCGGAACGGATATAGAAGTTTGCTTAAGCTTTAAGTTTGAATTTCCATCTGAAAACTCAATGGCTTCATTCAGACCTTTTTTGAGACTATTAAACAGTTTATCATTTGCTTGTTTTTTCATTACTTCCTCCTTCCTTTTTTTAAAGAATCTTTTAGAACTAAGGTTAATTGACCTAGCACTTTAAGTTGAGCCTTGGATAAGTTCTCCTTATCGTTTTTCTCAAGTAAAGTGACAAGGAATAAAATTTCAAATTCTTCAACATCTAAATAGAAAACTCTAATCCCTGAACTTTTACCCGATCCTTTCTTTTTCCAGCGAATCTTTCTAATTCCATTAGTTTCTTTTATTACAACACCGGATTTCGGATTTTCCAGGAGATGTATCTGAAACTCTAAAAGATCGAGATCATCGAGTTTTGCTTTTTTCCAGAAACTATCGAAGTCAGGTAGATGAACGAATAATCTTTTCAATAATCCAGAATACCCTATTCAGTAGGGTGTGTCAAGAGTAGAAATTATAAGTTTTTCAAAAATCTTAAATTAGGAAGATTTTTACCCCAAACTTGCGTATAACGAACTAGACTTAACGACGTTCCCCGACCCTGAGTCCCTGGAAGGGACGTTAGGGACTGGAGCGACGCTTGCGGAGGCAAGAGGAGTTCCAGAGGGGAATGTGTCGGAGACCGAGCGAGGCCGTGAGTGCCGATGCGAAGCGTTAAGTCGCTGTTATCCGCAGTTGCGTGATTTAAATTTTATTGTAATATTTTTCGAAGTTTATTATTTTTAGTTTTGAATTTTGAGCAATTTTCTCGAAATCAGAATCATAAGTCGCGAGTGTCAAATTGTGTGTAATAGCCATTTGAGCAATTAAGACATCAATTGAAGCAACAGTTAACCCTTTTTTTGCTAAGTCATTTCTTAATTGCGCAGCAAGGACATGATCCTTATTAGTCGGATTGATAAAGTTAAAAAATCGAAGATGATTGTTAATATCATCAAAAAGTTTCTGATTTTTAATTCCAGTTAATATTTCTTGTAAGATAATTCCCGTTAAGAAGATTTCTTCTTCGTTTTTAATTATTTGGAAAAGAAAAGTATCTTCAGAGTTAACAGATTTATTTTTTCTTCTAAGAGCTTCTGACCAAACAGAAGTATCAATAAGTAAATTCATTAAATTTAAATTGAATGGTGATTATTTCCTAAGCTTTTTATAATCAGCTTTCGGATCATATTCAATTGTATTAAAAAACTTAACAATTTCTTTCTGCTTATGTTTTTTGATAAATTCAATAAGTGCGGTGTTAACGGTTTCCCTTTTTGTTTTTAAGCCACTAATTGAATATGCTTCATCAAGTAATTTTGAATCGATGTTTAGATTTGTAGCCATAATCGATTTAATTTTTACACAATTGATTGTGTAGGTCAACCAAATTATCGTCCGTAATTCTTTAATCTTATGATTTTTCAGTTTAAATTTCGCGCTATTGCGGCTAACGAATTAGACTTAACGACGTTCCTCGACCCTGGGTCCCGGAGGGACGTTAGGGACTGGAAAGCCACTTGCGGAGGCAAGAGAAGTTCCAGAGAGGAATGTGTCGGAGACCAAGCGAGGCCGGCAGTGCCGAAGCGCAGCGTTTCCCCGCTGTTATACGACGTCACCGCTTTAAATAGCTAGGAAGCTATTGCTAAATCTTTGTAATTGTGAATTCCGTTGAATTCTTTCTGTTTTTTTAACATTTCTTCTTCCAAATCATAATCATTCTGTAGGCCAAGCCAGAACTGTGGAGTAGTTCCGAAGAATTTCGATAAACGTATTGCGGTATCAGCAGAGACGGATCTTTTATAAAGTAGAATCTGGCTAATTCTTGTTTGTGGGATGCCAGTTTCCTTTGCGAGTCGATATGCAGTAATTTTTAGAGGAGTAAGAAACTCTTCGAATAGAATTTGTCCAGGATGGATATTTGGTAAACGTTTCATATAATCTCCTTCTTAATGATAATCAACAATTTCTAATAAAGAAGCGTTATTTCCATCCCAAGTAAAGCAGATTCGCCATTGATCATTAATGCGTATGCTGAACTGACCTTTCCTGTCGCCTTTTAGAGGCTCAAGTTTATTACCAGGTGGAACTTTTAAATCATCGATATTATGAGCATTATTTATCATCCTAAGTTTTTTTCTGCCTTGGTTCTGAACTTCGGTCGGTAAATCTTTAGAAAACTCACCTTTCCATACTTTCTCAGTTTTTTTGTCAGCAAAACCTAGAATCACAATAGAATGCTAACGTATTGCGATACTGTTGTCAAGTGTTATTATTTTTTTTTATCAAATTCTAGGTGATGTCGTATAACGAACTAGACTTAACGACGTTCCCCGGCCCTGAGTCCCTGTAAGGGACGTTAGGGACTGGAACGCCGCTTGCGGAGGCAAGAGAAGTTCCAGAGGGGAATGTGTCGCAGACCGAGCGAGGGCTCGTCCCGATGCGAAGCGTTAAGTCGCTGTTACACGCAGTCGCTTATTCGCCAGTCATTTGTAGTGCTTTTTCTATTAAAGCTTTGGAAAGATGGATGTCGTGTTCCTCAAGAAGCATTAATGAACTTTTAATTTCAGAAACTAGGCCCTTCTCTTTTGCAGAGATAAGAATTCCAATAGTTCCAATGACTTTTTGATTTTCTAATTTAGCAACTTTTCTAGCTTTTTTATCATCAATTAACAGAATGCTATTTTTAAATTCCTTCGATAGAACAATAGCTTCTGATTCACCTTTTCCTAATGAAAGTCTATAAGCGTTAAAGGCGTCTATATTATTACATTTTCTTATAAAGGGTTTAGTCCATTCTTGTAATGTGGAACTGAATTTTTTGTCTGTATGAGCAATTTCTTCGTAAACGGAGAAAGGAACGATGATTTCCTGAAAAATTTCATCTATAAGATGTAACTTATTAATAATTGCTAATGATATAAGAGGAGATGAGTCAGCAATTATTATCAATGTATTTCTATTTTAACAGAGAAGATTCGGAATCTAGATCATCTGAATCGTAATCAATAACAGGTATTCCGTCTTGTGAAATTTTATGCATAAAAGTCTTTAGATCTAAAGATGAAAACTCAGCCGCTTGCGTTAAAGTAAATTTACCCTTAGTAAAGAGGTGTTTAGCAAATTCAAATTTTAAGTCATTTTTTAATGAATCTTCTGTTTCGTTTATTGCTAAAAGTAGATGGTCTGGAATTTCTATCTGCAGAAGGCTCATAGTTCTATTTTGATGTAGAATTTGGATTTGTCAAATTGATTTACCTGAGTATTCGTTCCGATATTGTCTTTTCTGGTCAAATTTTAAGCGATTGCGTGTAACGAACTAGTCTTCCCGAAGTTCCTCGACCCTGAGTCCCTGAAGGGGACGTTAGGGACTGGAACGAGACTTGCGACGGCAAGAGGAGTTCCAGAGAGGAATGTGTCGCAGACCGAGCGAGGGCTCGTCCCGAAGCGAAGCGTTAAGTCGTTGTTATGCGACGTGTGGCTTAAACACTCGCCAAAGTTTTCTTTCCCTTTTTGATAACAATTTCTCCACCTAAAGTGTGAATTAGTTTAGAAAGAACAAGTAAGGTAGGGTTGTCTTGTTTTCCACTTCTAATTTCTTGAATTACAGTACTGGAAACGTTAGCTTTTTTAGAAAGTTCTCTTACGGAAACTTTTTGAGATTCCATTAATTCAATTAATGTTTCAGAAAGATTGAGAGCATCATATTCCTTTTCAAATTTTGCTTTGAAGGATTTATCTTTCATTAAACGATCAAATGTAGATTTAGTAGTAGATACCTTTTTTACTTCTTGTTTCATAATCATCCCTTCTTTTAATAGCTCTAATTTTTTCGTTTTTTGGCAGTTTATCAGTTTTTTTGACAAAAGCATTGGTTATGATAATTTTCTTTCCTTTTACAAAGAAGCAAAGGAACCTGTGAGGAATAGGTTTGAAAGCAAATAGAGAGTCTCCTTCAAAATTGAATTTAGTTTTGTCTTTGATTTCTCCAATATCAGCAAATCTTTTGAACAAAGCCAAAGTTTTGATTTTTAAATCATCTGGTAGTTCATTAAAATATTCCAGAACATCAGATTTTTCTTTTTCATCAAAATACCATTCGACAGTGAATTTTTGGCCTTTATAAGCTGTAAATTCTATCACTTTTTAGGTGTAACGGAATAACGGTACAAATTCAATACTTTTTTTAATTTTCTTTAACCTAAATTATAAGTATTCAATTATTTTTGCCACATGTCGTATAACGAACTAGACTTAACGACGTTCCCCGGCCCTGAGTCCCGAAGCGAAGCGTTAAGTAGCTGTTATGCGATGTTCCCGATTTATTGACTATAAGTGAATATCTCTTATGCGAATTTTGTTTTTTGATAAAACGACGAATTTCCCATCTAATTCACGACTATTTCTTCTTAAGAGAATATTCAGAGAGTTGAAAATTTCTTTAAAGTCTTTTGGGCTATATCGGAGAAAGATAATGCCATTAGAATATTCTTTATGAGCAAAAACCCATTCACCAAAATCTTTATCTAATGTAAGAATGATAGCATCAATTTTCTTTGCCAGCTCAATGACTTGTAGATCTGTAATACCTTTATTTTCTTCTAAAACAGAAAAAACTTTGTGCCCTTCACTTCTAAGAAGTTTAATAAGTCGATAGTCGACATTTTCGTCAGCGAGGATACTAACTTGCAAGCAAGCTTTCTCTGCTTATTACATGGCTTGAATATGAGATACAAGCAAGGACATCGTCTTTTTCGATTCCTGGTGAAGCTTCGAGGATTTCTTCGATAGACATCCCGTCGCCTAATCTTTCGAGAATTAAATCGACTGCAATCCTTGTATTTTTAATCACCGGTTTACCGAGTAAAACATCAGGTGAGGAGGAAAGTCTAGATTTGTAATCCATAGTAATATTTTAGCACAAACATTGAACAAAAGTCAAGTTTAGTTAGAGCGGAAATGAATAGAATTTAGCAGTTATTTTAGATATTTACCTTAAATCTAATCCTATTTTAAAAGTTTAAGTTTAGGGAATATCGTATAACGAACTAGACTTAACGACGTTCCTCGGCCCTGAGTCCCTGTAGGGGACGTTAGGGACTGGAACGCCGCTTGCGGAGGCAAGAGAAGTTCCAGAGAGGAATGTGTCGCAGACCGAGTGAGGCCGTAAGTGCTGAAACGAAGCGTTAAGTCGCTGTTATACGCTGTGGGTAATTAAGACCAAATAGTTTTTAATCCAGAAATTTTATACTTCTTTATCTCTGAATCTTTAGAAATGAAGGTGAGCTTTCTTGTAATGCATTGCCAAATAAGCATTCGATCAAAGGGATCTTTATGAAAATCTTCTTTGAGATTATGATAAGAAGAAGCTTCTTCCGGGCTTAGTTCGATAATGTTAATATTTAATTTTTCAAGTAGTTTTGGGATATCGTCTGGTTTAAAACCAGAAAGTTTTAGCTTAGTGAGTCTATATTTTAAAGAAATTTCCCATAATGAAATGGCACTTACTAGAATTTGGTTTTCTTGATCCTGAACGATAGTTGCAACTTTTTTGCTTAATTGTTTTGAATCACCAATTACCCAGAGTAAAGCATGAGTATCTAAAAGATAAGCCATTAAATATTTAAGAATTCCTCTTCGGTAATAGAAAAATCTTTACCAAAAGATATTTTGGCCTTTCCATCAAGTATTCCAATTTTTCTTTTTGCATCAGCCTTTTGGTTGATCGGAACGATCATCGCGATTGTCTTTTTATTTTTTCCAAAGAGAATACCAACTTTTTCTCCTTTTTTGACGTATTCAAGAACTTCGGAGAAGTGAGATTTTAGTTCACCAACGGCATAAGACTTCATTATAGTTTTAGTAGAAAGCAAGTTGACAAGTTGTCAAGTAAAATAATTTCCGGTAGAACAATAGATTTTTACCCATTGCGTATAACGAACTAGACTTAACGACGTTCCCCGACCCTAAGTCCCTGAAAGGGACGTTAGGGACTGGAACGCCGCTTGCGGAGGCAAGAGAAGTTCCAGAGAGGAATGTGTCGGAGACCGAGCAAGGGCGTAAGTCCCGCAGCGAAGCGTTAAGTCTCTGTTATGCGCCGTTTTTTATGCCTCAAATTTAATTCCTACTTCTAGTAATATAATTGAGAAAAGATTTTGATCTGATTGTATTTTTTTGACCGTTTCTAAAATAAAGTTAATTTAAAAAGGGTATAAATCGAAACCAAGGACTTTCATAAGAATTCCAGTCTTTTATAATATTGTAACGTTGCACTATAGTTTCTTTTCCACCATTCAAGAGAGGAAAGCCAGAAACTTTGGAATATTTGTTGTTTATGCGAGAGATAGTTATCGTTTCATTTCTCTTTGATATAAGTGTAAATTCTGTATTGTCACTATTTGTCTTTATGATTTGATATGGTTCCTTATAAATTGTATTGCTATTGTTTGATATATCTAACCAGACCCTTGCAGATTTTAAGTAGTCAAAATCGGAATAAATTACAAAGGATAAATCCGATTCTGTTAAATATCTCTCTCCCGAAATCTGTTCCTGGAAAATAGATAAGGTCTTAAAAGATTTCCAATCCACAGCGGAGAGTTCTTTTGCGGTTTTTGCTTCCAACACATTCTCATATGTATAAGTAGACAAAATAGGGAGGAATCCCGTTCTGTTATCACACGTTACTTTATAGTAACTTCTAGCGATATCATCACGAGATGACAATTCGTTGTTAGTGTAGTCTGAATCTACATCAAACAATGTTCCTTCTTTGCAAAATCCTATTTGATACTTCTTATCTTCAATTGGATGCTCATATAAAGGAGTTTCACGAATGACTATTACCCCATGCTTATAGTTATATTTCTTTACGTTCCCATATCCCTTCCATGGAATACTACAAAAGCTAAACGAGAATAGTGAAGCAAAAGTTAAATATTTTATCATAAATTTACCTTTGATTGTAATAGTATCTTTCTGCTGTATGCAGGTAATGTGTCGCAGACCGAGCGAGGGCTTGTCCCGAGGCGAAGCGTTAAGTCGCTGTTATACGAAGTCGCAAACAACACGATCAAATGAAGACAGATGGAGAAATATGGAATTTTTCTGCAAGCGCTTTGATTTGTCGAACATTCAATTCTCTTTTTCCATTTAGGATTTCAGAGACAACTCCTTGACTACCTAGAATATTTAGATCTTTTTGAGTTAAATTGTTTTCTAGCATAAGAAACTTTAAAACTTCAATAGGTTCAGCATTTGGTTGCATAAAATGATCGTTTTCATATTCTTCAATCAAATTCCCAACAGTTTCTAGAAGTGGAGCAAGTTGGTGTTTTTCATCATTCCCAACTTCATCAATAAGTTCATCTAATACTTTAACTAATTTTTTATACTGTTTATCAGTGTGTGGAACGGAGAGAATGTCTTTAACATCATGCCAAACATTCTTAACTTTTTCAATTTCTAGAATCATATTGTCTCCTTTTTCCATTTTCCTTTATCATAATCTGAATGCGTTAATACATTTCGAATAAAAAGCTTCTGTCTGTTAAAATGAATGGCAGCAATTAATCTGAAGTGGTTCCCACTTATATTAAAAACAGTAAGTTTTCCGACCTGATCGACAGAATTAAAAACCTTCCTTAGCTCGCTAAAATCCTTAAAATTAGTGTTTTTAATAATTTTATACCAGCTTTTTAATGAACTTTCTGAATTTGGGTGTTTATTAATGAAATCATCTAATTTTTTCCAGCTGATGATATGCACTATTCCCAAAAACATCTCATTTTGAGATAAGTCAAATAAATTTTCTTTAATCCTGGATTAGATTTTTTGCGATTTCGTATAACGAACTAGACTTAACGACGTTCCCCGGCCCTGAGTCCCTGGAAGGGACGTTAGGGACTGGAACGACGCTTGCGGAGGCAAGAGAAGTTCCAGAGGGGAATGTGTCGCAGACCGAGTGAGGGCGCAAGTCCCGAAACGAAGCGTTAAGTCGCTGTTATGCGACGTCCGGTCTTAGTCCGAATTTTTCAGCGACTTCGTTTACTCTTTTATCGAAGCTGTAAAAAGCAAAGTTTGAAGAATGCATTACATCTTTTAAGAATATTGCTGTTGCAACATGAATACCATCTAGAGATCTGCAGTCGGCAATATCCTTTTTTAATTCAATAATAGATTGTATGTTCTCATCAATTTTCATCAAAGAGCATTCAGAAAGGAGTTCTTTAAGTTGTTTTTCATGTTTTGAGAGCCACTGGGATGAAAGATTCTTTTTATTGGCTTTAAAGAATCTCCTAAGCACTATAGTAGCTTCTATTAAAGTTAAGATCGAGCTTACTTTTTCGCTGGGGGCATTCCAGATGCTTACTGCTTTATCGTTGAAATGGTCTCCTAAAATGATAGAGAGTATAATGCTCGTTTCAATATAGTAAATCATTTATATTATAGATTATCATCTTTTGAGTCTTGATATAGGGCCCACCAGTCAGCCTGTTTTTTAGGATTTAGATTTTGTTTTTGAATTTTATTAATCTGGGTAGCTTTGCGTTTAGCAGGAATTAATTTACCTTCATTCGCCAGTTTATTCAAAATTTTTTGTATATTATTGTTAGATTCTTCTTTACCGGGATATTTTAACTCAGCAACAACTCGGTTGTGTTCTGTAATTAGAACATTTTCTCCATTCTTGACTAATTCGATATATTGGCTAAGATGTGATTTTAATTCGCGAATTCCAACTGAAATCATTATGATAAATTGTGACTATTGTGACCACTTTTGTCAAGAGGTATTTTTTGTCCGTTTCCGTTTCTTTCACATTTTTAATGGCAATTTTCCATATTTAGCTTTAATTTTGACCGGATGTTCGCATAACGAACTAGACTTAACGACGTTCCTCGGCCCTGAGTCCCTAGAAGGGACGTTAGGGACTGGAACGAGGCTTGCGTATGCAAGAGGAGTTCCAGAGGGGAATGTGTCGCAGACCGAGCGAGGGCGCAAGTCCCGCGGCGAAGCGTTAAGTCGCTGTTATACGCTGGCCAGAATGACTACAGAACATATTCGTTATTGCTAGAATTCTTAGATTTTAATAATTAGCAACTTGGGAATAACTGCATATTACTTATTAAGATTGATGCTTAATCTTATTTGTGAGCAAATCTATCGGCATATAAATCTAAAACTTTTTTGATCATAGATTGGTATGGAACACCTGATTTTTTAGATTGAGCTTTGAAAAAATTAATGCTCTTTTTACTTAATAATATGGTGACTTTTGAGTTATCTTCTTTCGTAATTAACTTATCAGGTGGAGGTAAGAAGTCATTAATAACTATCGAAGAATTGATGGCTTTCGCAACATCATTAGGGGTTTTAGTATAATTTAGTTTGCTTTTCATAAAGTTTTTTTCCCTCTCTCCAGAACCCAGCACCGTAGATTCTAATATTTTTTCCTCTTATAGTAAAACGAACGGTAATAATACCTTCAGGAATTAAACCAAAACAAAAGAATCGTTCTTCCGACTCAGTAGAATGCAAAATATCTTTTGAAATAATCCTATTTTTATCAAGAAAAGCGAGTTGGGCAGAATAGAAGTCAACACCGTGTTTCTCTAGATTATCTTGATTTTTCTTAGAATCCCATTCAAATTCCACATGTTTATTATAAATATATTTGTATGTATGTCAATACATATATTTGACTGTATTTTTGAGTTTATACTTTTAGTTTTCTATCCTCAGAATATATTTTTCTGGCTTGCGTATAACGAACTAGACTTAACGACGTTCCTCGGCCCTGAGTCCCTGGAAGGGACGTTAGGGACTGGAACGCCGCTTGCGGAGGCAAGAGAAGTTCCAGAGAGGAATGTGTCGCAGACCGAGCGAGGGCTAGTCCCGAAGCGAAGCGTTAAGTCGCTGTTATGCGTAGTGGCTATGGTATGTAATAGAATAGCTTAGTTTCGGATGTTTATCCCTTGGGAGGGTATTTATCACTTCCATGACTATCTTTCTGGGAAATTTGACCATTCAAGTTGTGAATATAGAATTCGGATTGTTGGTTTTTGCTAATTTCTCTTCCCTTATCGATAGCTTCTTTTTTTGTTTCGGTATGCAAGATGGCTCTTTCTCCACCGCCTTTTTTAACATTCCATCCACCGTTTTGTGCGGGGACAACATGATGAGTTTTCTTTGACATTGTGTTTCTCCGAAAAGTATTATGTCTCTACTTGTACAATACGGATGTATAGTTGTCAATATATTTTTCCAAATTTTTCTTTAAAAAGTTATGTGAAACTATCAGTTATATGTTACTAGAGGTAATGTTCGAATCGAAGATATTTGATTTTTTACTTTTTCTATCAATTTCTTGATTTGTTATGCGTAGTGGCTAATTATAACGAAGGTTTAATTGCTTTAATAGTATCTTGTATTGTACCGCCGAAAGGTTTTGGCCCAGTTAAGCAGTAAGCATATATGGCAGAGTTAAATTCTGTATTTTCTCTCTTTTGTTCTTCGGAATTTTGACCCGATTCAGTAGCTATTAAGTTAAGAATAAATTGCTGATCACATCTTTTCTTATTTTCTTTTTCTGTAATTTCAATATCGCAGCTAAGAAATAAAAATATAGAAATATAGCTTAGTAAATATTTATCAATGTCCATTGCTTGTATGGAAAAAAATGTGCATTCTAATTTTTAAGTTTGTTTATTAATTCTAGTGTAGCAAGCTATGATCTAATTGTAAATTTGGAATTTGACTTGGCTTTGCATTTTTCTGATTGAAGATATGTGTCGCATAATGGACGAATTAAGGTTTGTTGATGTATAAAATTTTCTTTTTGGCTTTCTGAAATACTCGGGTCGTTTAATGTATTTTGAAAATATAAAGAGAGAATAAGGCATTCGTAAGTTGTTGGTCCGTCTTCTCTTTGAATATCGTGAAAACAAGCTTCTTTTTCAGTCTTAATGCAATTAGGAATTAAAACTAGAGTGAAAAGGAGAAAAAAATAAGATCTTTTAAAGATAATGTACAGAATTTGGATTTTTGTAATCATATTATAAATTTTAGCCATTACGCATAACGAACTAGACTTAACGACGTTCCCCGGCCCTGAGTCCCTGGAAGGGACGTTAGGGACTGGAACGACGCTTGCGGAGGCAAGAGAAGTTCCAGAGGGGAATGTGTCGCAGACCGAGTGAGGGCGCAAGTCCCGAAACGAAGCGTTAAGTCGCTGTTATCTGCAGTTGGGTTTGGTAGCTAAGCGGAAAGTTTAAGAGTTTTTATCGAATCTAATTTACTCTTTAATTTTTCTTTTTTCTCTCTAATATCAAGATCGGTTTGCAAGTTTATCCAAAATTTTTCAGACATACCAAAAAACTTTGATAATCTTAATGACATATCTACAGTTATTTTTCTCTTCCCATGCAATATGTCTAAAATAGTTGAAGTAGATACGTGAAGTTCCTTAGATAATTTATAAGGAGTAATTTGCATAGGTTCAAGGAATTCTTCTTTCAAAATTTCAGCGACAGTTGGAGTCGGGATTCTGTTATTTTTCATAGTTTATTATAATCCTTTAATGATAATCAATAATAGATACTTGATTACAGTTTCCTTGATCAAATGTAAAAATGATACGCCACTGATCATTGATTCTAATAGAATAAAAACCGTTTAGATCGCCTTTTAAGCTTTCTAATCTGTTAGAAGGAGGAGATTTCAAATCATCCTCTTTCTCTGCGTTATCTATTAAAATTAGCTTAGTAAGAGCTTTCCTTTGAATTTCCGGTGGAATCCTTTTTGAAAAGATTTGGTTAAATATCTTTTCCGTTTCTTTATCTCCAAAAGAAAGAATCACATCTACTATATCTCTACCACAGATATAGTAGTCAAGTTTTTTATTTAAGTGCTTTGGTTTAGATTTAACCCAATTGCAGATAACGAACTAGACTTAACGACGTTCCTCGGCCCTGAGTCCCTGAAAGGGACGTTAGGGACTGGAACGACGCTTGCGGAGGCAAGAGGAGTTCCAGAGAGGAATGTGTCGCAGGCCGAGCGAGGGCTAGTCCCGAAGCGAAGCGTTAAGTCGCTGTTATACGCCGTTTTAATTGTGATAGAATGTTTTTAAATTCGCATTTTTACTCGTTCTATTTAGCAATAGAGACCAATCTTTATGTGAATTTTTTCTATCTGATCCGTATAAAGTTATTAGAGTAATTTGGTCAAATATAAATTTAATATGATTATAATATTCCTCATATTCATTGTTTTTATGAATTCCATAAACTGCTACTACCATAGTTCCGTTTTTTAGAATGCCTGCTGTTTCTGTGTAGTTAGCTAGTGGATATTTTGTTATACGAATAGTGAAATCTCCTGCATTGCTATTTTCTTTTTTGTATGCTATATGTGCATTAGTGTCATGTTTTTTTATATTATCTTCTTGATGTTTTAAAAAAATATCAAGTAAATCCTCTTTGGTTTCAATTTCATCCAATTCCGGTATATCTAAGTATATGAAATTTCTTTGTTTAAACGATTCTTGAGCATCCAATTCCATTGGATACATTAAACACAAGCCGCCATTTAAGATCATTTCTTCGGTTACTTCTGCGTCGGTAGCCCATCCATTTGGCGGAGTAATAATAGCACCATAAATTCCTCTATAAGCAAATGCAAAGAAGCCTTGGTATCTTTTGAGTTCATCAAATTTTAATACATGTAAGTTTATATCGCCGGTATTTTTCACGTATTCCTTTGCAGCTTTAGTAAATCCTGACTTGGCAATTATTACTCCTTTATATATCCTAAGGTCATTGAGTTTTTGAACAAATTGCTCGACATCTGCGACATCAAGTGGTTTTTTCCAGTTTTTACATTCGATTACGATTCGTATTTTGTAACCGACAACAGTCTCCTCTATCAGAAGATCAATTTCTCTTTTTGTTTTAGAAAGATGTCCGATTAAAAGATATTTTGTTCTATTTTTGAATTGGGAAATCTGCTTTTGAAATATTGGTAGACTTGATTTTCGTATTTTTTTCCGATCATTTTATTAAAATGGCGTATAACGAACTAGACTTAACGACGTTCCTCGACCCTGAGTCCCTGAAGGGGACGTTAGGGACTGGAACGACGCTTGCAGAGGCAAGAGAAGTTCCAGAGAGGAATGTGTCGTAGACCGAGCGAGGGCGTAAGTCCCACAGCGAAGCGTTAAGTCGTTGTTATACGACGGTCAGCATTCTAGTTAATCCAGTTTTCTATTTTCAGTTCTTTAATTCTCTTGAATTCTTTTTCATTATTGGTAACTAGTATTATATCATTTGCGATAGCTTGTGAAGCTATGAGTAAGTCATAGGGACCAATTACCTCACCCTTTTTTTCTAATCTTGTTCTGATTGATCCAGCTAGAGCAGCTGCTTCTGAGTCGAAGGGAATAATGTTAAGAAATCCTAAAAATTCATTAAGGATTTTTTTGTTTTGTTCTGATTTTTGACTCTTTTCAACACCGTATTTGAGCTCGAACTCAGTAATTGCTGAGATGAAAATGTTATCGAGACTTACTTTTTTGAATTTTTGATAAACGATTTCTGGTTTTTGATTAATGATGTAAATGCAAATATTTGTATCTAACAAATACTGATTCATATCGAATTTCGCTTATCATAAGTGTTCGGTTGATTTCTTTCGATAATAAAATTATCGGAAAAGTCATTTAGTGATTTCCAAAGTCTATCAACGGCATCATCAATAGGAGATATTATGACACAGTTTCCGTCTTTTCTGATATAGACTTCTTTTCCCTTGAATCGAAATTCTTTTGGAAGTCTAACAGCCTGACTATCTCCGTTTTTAAATAATTTTGCTCGGTTCATATATATAATTTAGTATATATGTTCGCGGTTTGTCAAGTCCTAATTTTCTAGATTTTCCTTTTGCTTTATTTCTCTCTAGAGTCAAATATTTGCTGACTGTCGTATAACGAACTAGTCTTGACGAAGTTTCCCGCCCTGAGCCTCGCAGAGGTGTTAGGATTAGCGGGAAATTTGCCGAAGGCCGAACGAGGGCTCGTCCCGAAGTGAAGCGTTAAGACGCTGTTATACGACGTTGCTGATTTTTTAGTTTTTTAAAATGCACTCGCTAATTTCTTTTTCTCCGATTTCATTCGGAACTAAAGTTAAAAATGGCTTACCGATTAAAGGACCTACGACAACATTACCTTTCAGAAAGTAAACCTCACCTTTTTTAATATCCATAGTTATTGAAGCAGTACCCATAGTTTCTGCTTCAAAAGTAACTTCTCCTGGATTGAAAAAGAATGGTTTATAGGATCCGTTGCTTAGTTCTATTAAGTTATTCCCATCAGTCGTAATTATATAGGATATTACTTTTCCAGTCGATAATTTCGGTCTATAAATATAAACTAATCCTTTATCGCTATCGATATTTAAAATTGGAGAAAATCTGTTTCCAGTCGGTTGCATACTTTTGCAGCTTAATAGCAGGATGAAAGTTATGATGAATGAAACTGGTTTCATTGCTTCTTCTTATCGTCAATTTGGCTATTTTGATATTGACTTTCAATATTTGTTCTCAATTTGTTTAAACCTATTCTTCTCATTTCGGAATAATTTGGGTTATTGTAAAGTGTTCGATATTGAGAAACAATCACTTTTGATTTAATAGAACTATTTCCATTATTGTAGAGTAAGGTACCATTTAAAATAACTTTATGATTTTCAATGGGAAAACCAAACGTAAGTAGTGGGTTCAAAGCAACGACAGAATCTGACGGATCAGTTGGCTCGTATGAAATTGCATAGTCATATATGATTGTATCAGTTGATGATGGCAAATTTTTTATCATTCTAGGAATATATTCAGGATTTCCATTGTAATTTAGTTTGCCTTCAAGCATTGTAATTGATCCCACACTTGAATAGTTATCGTCTTGTGGATTTACTTGAATAGTGGAACAATTTAAAAAAAGTAATGTTAAGATTATATATTTTTTTATCATAGGGAATATTTTTTCAGCAATGTCGTATAACGAATTAGACTTAACGACGTTCCTCGGCCCTGAGTCCCTGAAAGGGACGTTAGGGACTGGAACGAGGCTTGCGTAGGCAAGAGGAGTTCCAGAGAGGAATGTGTCGTAGACCGAGCGAGGGCTAGTCCCGAAGCGAAGCGTTAAGTCGCTGTTATGCGAAGTTATTTTTGTCTTATTGAATTTTTTAGGTAGAAAATAGGTGATTAAACCCAAAGTATTATTTGCGAAGTACATAATTGGGCTTATTGGGCCCAATATTTTCCTTTTATTTAAATTGTATTTTTGAGTTGTTAGTTACTCGCAGGGTGGGGATGTATTTTCCAGTAATGGGAATAGACCATCTACGATACGAACATTTGGATTCCAATCATTTTCATTTCTATTTGCACAAATGAATGCAGTTTGATTTGGTTTAACTTCGAAATCTATTTTTTTTTCTGAATTTGAGCGTGTGTTCATAAGGTGATAGTTGATATATGCAGTATGTTTTCCTGGTAAAATGACGATATACCGTCCGGAAAGCAAATGTAATTTTTCATCATTAAGGCGCGATACAATGACACCTTTTGAAAGTGTTAATAGCACTAATTCTTTTCCGGGAAACCTTGGGTCATCGTGTGCCATAAAAGAAATATTGTTAGGCTTCAATGGTGGATTTGGAATTTGATTACTATACTCTATAAAACTTCTACTTGAACATGCCGAAATCAAATTGAGAGTTAGGAATAAACAGATTAAATTAGTTTGCATTAGGCTTTGTATACAAGAAAATAATCAGAATATTGCAATTACTTTTTTGAATTATCAAGAAATTACAGAAATTTAAATAAACTATTTTTGATAGAATACAGCTTTCTGTAATTTTAGATTATAGCTAAATTAAACAATATTATTTAATTTAATGAATACCGTTGAATTTAATAATTACGCATAACGAACTAGACTTAACGACGTTCCTCGACCCTGAGTCCCGGAAGGGACGTTAGGGACTGGAACGAGGCTTGCGTCGGCAAGAGGAGTTCCAGAGAGGAATGTGTCGTAGACCGAGCGAGGCCGCAAGTGCCGATGCGAAGCGTTAAGTCGCTGTTATACGCCGTTTTTATTTTTCTAATAATTTTTTAAAAACTCTTTTTTATAGGATATGTTAATAATTGAA
>NZ_NPDQ01000013.1 GCF_002812125.1 Leptospira brenneri | reverse complement strand
CTAGAAAAACCTTGAATTGGAATACACCTGAAGATGAAATACGGACTCTTGTGCGTTAAATTCTTGAACCTACCATATTAAGTAACGTGGAAACGTCATAACTAGATTTCTGTTATTTCAAAAACAACGAAGTTTTTAACAGTTTTGTATCCTGAAAGTGACATTGGAATAGGAGCAAGATAACTTGTTGGTGTTTGGGCGACTAAAGACATGAAAGTTAGTCCATAAGTCATAAAAGTTTTATCAATATCCACTTTTTGTGTAATTATATGATCGAAAACAATTTGATTCGATTTTTTTGAAAAATCCAAATATTTGCAATTTAAGTATTCTGGGTAGAAATCAGACTTATAGTTTAATTTTAGACAATCTTTATTGTCGGTTAGATCTAAATTCAGGAAAGCGATTTCATTTTTTTGGAAAGGTCGAATAGTATTGTACCTTACAAATATTTTTGCACATAGATGAGTATTTTCAGCTAAAGGAATTTTAATATCTTTTGGTTCTTTAATATGAATTTCTTGAATTTTTTCGGAGCATTTAAATTCCTTTGCATTCTTCCAAATTATTTTATATAATAAAACATCAAGAAGAAGAGGATATTTTTCAAAATTATTAAATTTTAAAACTAGTTGTTTGGTATTCGTTTCGCTTTCTTTAATTTCGGATATATAATCTTCATAGTTTTGATAGCTTTCGCAATTTATCGCTAGAATAAAAATTATTAAGAAATTTTTTATATTTTTCATATTTATTGTAAAAAAATTGGATTTTGAAAATGTCGTATAACGAACTAGACTTAACGACGTTCCCCGACCCTGAGTCCCTGGAAGGGACGTTAGGGACTGGAACGACGCTTGCGGAGGCAAGAGAAGTTCCAGAGGGGAATGTGTCGCAGACCGAGCGAGGGCGCAAGTCCCGAAGCGAAGCGTTAAGTTGCTGTTATATGCAGTAAGCGAGATAATAATGAAATTTCAATTAATGGAATTTCTGATATGTATACTTTGAAAATGGTTTACCATTTATTAATAAAATCTGTTCTATCCGAAAACAAATTCAATATAAAATTTGATATTTTGCTACCGGCGAACGAAAGTGTTCCTTCATGTGATCCGTAAATTAACCAGCTAGTATTTTTATCAGTATACATTGTTTCGTAACAGTTTGGTTCAAATTCACTAGCATCAATTTCATAATCTAGCTGTTCTTCTGTAATCTTGTAAAGATGATGATTTGAATTGCTTAAAATGAAATTAGAAATTTTTAGAAAATCGGATTCTGTAATATTATCTTTGTTAAGAAAGTATGCCTTTTTAGTTTTTAACGGGGAAAGTGGATACCAATAGCCTCCATTAAATTCCCAATTTTCTTTTAATAGATTTCGTATTTCTAAAGATTCTATTTCAGATAATCTTCTTTTATGAGGCAAGGGTTCAACATTTATTAAATCAGAGTCAGAAAGGTTGTTTATATAATTAAGAAATTTATTTCGTTCCTCAAGTATTGACTTATCTGCAATCATGTTTAAAGTATTTTTTGTAAAAGGACTCTCTGATTTTAATCCTAATTCGATTATTTTAGATTTGCATTCATCAATAGAGTCATATTGATTCCCAACAATTAATTCAATTCCATTTAGAATGGCTAAAAGAGCATTATATCTTGGAAATAAATTGTAATCCTTTTCGGTGTAGGTGTATGGAAAATCATTTCCCGTTCTTTCTCTTAAATATTTGTTTAACCAGTATATGTAGTGATTTAAGCAGTATCTCCGTGCTAAAGTGATTAACGATTCAGATTTATTCATAATTTTCAAATTTCTTTGAACTGGCTGCAAAATCGAATTTAATTTTCGCTTATTGCATATAACGAACTAGACTTAACGACGTTCCCCGGCCCTGAGTCCCTGTAAGGGACGTTAGGGACTGGAACGCCGCTTGCGGAGGCAAGAGAAGTTCCAGAGGGGAATGTGTCGTAGACCGAGCAAGGGCGTAAGTCCCGCAGCGAAGCGTTAAGTCGCTGTTATACGACGTGTTTGCTATATTTCGTAAATATATTGAGCTGGTAGGACTTTTAATATTTTCTTATCCAAAGTCCAAAGTTTTAAATTTCTTTGTTTAGTCTCGGATATTAATATAGAATCGATAATTCCAATTCCATTTTCTAAATGTTTAT
This sequence comes from Leptospira brenneri, assembly GCF_002812125.1. Lineage (NCBI taxonomy): Bacteria > Pseudomonadati > Spirochaetota > Leptospiria > Leptospirales > Leptospiraceae > Leptospira > Leptospira brenneri. Next base: position 53,803 of record NZ_NPDQ01000013.1, on the reverse strand, counting down.
TTTCAAAAGATAACTTCCCTGCTTGAATGAAGGTTCCATTAGACAAAATGTTATTTAAACTTTCCCAGTAATCTAAAACAAAAGTAATTTCAGTTTTGCTTTTACAACCCTGCAAAAGTTCACCAAAAACAACTTCGTGAGCAATTATATCTGAAGCTTCAATCAATTGAACTAATTTAGAGAAATATGGTTCTTTTCCACGAAAAAATTCAATCCAAACAGAGGTATCAACTAGAATCATTATGTTCTATTAATTCTTCTGATTTTTTCTGCACTAAATTCAAGAGAGAATTGCAAAGGTTGCTTTCTTAGTTTTTCATTTAGTTTTTTAACTTTTGCAAGTTTAACCCACTCAGATAGTGCCTTTTGTAGAGAATCGGTAATATTTTTACCTTCTGTATATTTTTGAACTTCGGTTATTAGATCATCTGGTAATATTGCCGTTACTTTCATACGATATATAATACGATAAAATATCGGATTTGTCAATCCTGTTTTTTGTAATATAAGATGAGTTTTGCAAACATGTCGCATAACGAACTAGACTTAACGACGTTCCCCGACCCTGAGTCCCTGGAAGGGACGTTAGGGACTGGAACGAGGCTTGCGGAGGCAAGAGGAGTGCCAGAGGGGAATGTGTCGCAGACCGAGCGAGGGCTAGTCCCGAAGCGAAGCGTTAAGTCGCTGTTATGCGTAGTGGTCAATTCTTAACCGATTAAATGTTTTATTAGTTCGAAGGGAGGTAAATTCTCACCTGCACCTGTTTCTAGTTGATTTTCTGGTTCTTCGAATGATTTTGGTTTCTCTGTTTTATTGACTTCTTCTGAAACGTCTTCACTAAATGAGCTACCATAGACAGTTTTGTAAGATTCCAAAAAAATATTTGATTTTCTAAATTCTCTAAATAAAGGCCAGACATGATATGATTGTTTCTTAATTAATTCACCTGTTTCACCTATTTGAAGCATAATCTTGCAGGCTTCTTCAAAATTATTTTTTAAAACGGAAACTGCTAATCGAAAGTCCAACGCGCATGCAGACCAGTCTTCTTTCTCTAAAATTTCTAAACATTTTTCTGTATTTCCAGAGAATTTTAAGGCTATGCCATAATTTATTACTCTTATTCTTCGATCTAAATCCTTTATTTTATTTTCAACTGAAATTGCAAATTCGGAAAGGAGTATTGCTCTGTCATATCTTTCAAATCGTAGAGACTCATAGATAGGCTGAGATAAATGTTCGTTTGCTTCATCGTTTTCATCTGGAAAAATTTTTCGCCAAAGTGTTTGTCCTAGTTTTAAAGAGACTTCATAAATTAAAGAACAAGCTATGGTGAAATATTCATAATCAATATTTAATTTTTTACCTTCTATAATTTCTGAATCTAGCTCAAATTTATTTTCGTTACATATTTTTATATATTGTTTAGATACAATACCTTCGCAATGGGTTATTAAATTTCTCCTTTGACCCATTTCAACAAAATGACTCCAATTCTGAAATTTCTTTAGGTTAATACCAAATTGCTTTTCTAAATGATCAAATTGTTCGACATAGCTTTTTCTTCTAAATTTTTCAATTTCTTGATTGAGGACGCTCTCTTTTAAATCTTCAAATGATTCATATCTCAAAATTTCAGATAGTGGAACTTCAATATTTAAGGTATCCAATAGCTCAGGTTTTTTTTGATAAATTGATTTTAATAAATTTCCAGTAAATGCATCGAATGACGAGAATAAACCGAGAAATAGACTTGTTAATAAAGTTGATGGAAGATTAGATTCTTTTAATCTTTCTATTAATAAAAGTGCTTCATCCGAACTGGCTGGCATTTCATTTGAAAAATATTCGATTCCATCTGGATCTTTTATCGTTGAAGCCTTTTTCAGTTCTATAAGTGAGGCATCCCACATATTCTGCTGCATAACAATTAATGTTCGATATAATAAACGAGAAATAGCTTCAATATCTCGATAGCTATGAAGAGCATGATCTATCGAAATTACAATCGGATGTTTTGAATTTTTATCTAAATTTTCATTAGTTGATTTCGCTTTTTGTCCGTTTTCTTCCACTTTTTTTCCTAATTATTTAATTCATTTATTATGAGAACAGAGTTTGACCATTACGCATAACGAACTAGACTTAACGACGTTCCCCGACCCTGAGTCCCGGAAGGGACGTTAGGGACTGGAACGACGCTTGCAGAGGCAAGAGGAGTGCCAGAGGGGAATGTGTCGCAGACCGAGCGAGGGCGTAAGTCCCGAGGCGAAGCGTTAAGTCGCTGTTATACGCTGGACTGCGTTTAGAAAGTGACTCCTAAGCCTATCTTACCTGAATATTCTTGTAGCGACCAAGCGTGAGATAGATTTTTCTTTCTCGCTTCAAATGGCATTGAATCAGGGACTTTATGAGCATCATAGTTAGAAGCAGTACCTTCAAAGAGAAGATAAAAATTATCAAATAGAAAGAATCTATTTCCTAGAGATAAAGTTGACTGGTAAATAACAGCCATATCTTCTATGTTTCTGCCATAGCCAAAACCAATTCTTATGTACGGATCGAAAGTAGGGTGGCTAATGAAATGATAAGCTATATGTAACCCAACGGTTACAATTTGTAAAAACTCATTATTACTCTTTGTATTATATGGAACTAGAATTTCACGAATAATTGAATTTTCTCTAGCGGCTTGATTTGTTAGATATGTATTTAGATAGTCATTAGCTAAGTTATTTTGAAACTTTGTGTCGCTAATGTTGTGAGCTTGGAAACTAGCATTGTTTAAACTGATACCGAATCCAAATTTAGGGTTAAATAGGTATTCTGCAAATATAGCATATGTATTACTTTTTAATTTGGGTTTAGGAGAATTTTCGAATGCATAAATACTCGCGATTTTCTGCTGATCCGATCCATAGGTAGCCGTTCTGTCACCAATTACTTCTTGTCTATTGAAGAAATCATTGTTTTTGTTCATGACAGTGCTGTCAATCTGATGAAGATTTGTGTTTGGAATGATCAACGAACGAGAAGTAGTTGCTTCTATAAAGAATTTCCTTTTGTCATACAAATTTTCTGCCTTAACATTGTAATTCATTAGAAAGAGTAAGAATATTATTAAGTTTTTTTTACTTTTTTGCATTTATTTCCTTTTATTATGAGATTTAGCAGTCTTGCGTATAACGAACTAGACTTAACGACGTTCCTCGGCCCTGAGTCCCTGTAAGGGACGTTAGGGACTGGAACGACGCTTGCGGCGGCAAGAGGAGTTCCAGAGAGGAATGTGTCGCAGACCGAGCGAGGGCTAGTCCCGAAGCGAAGCGTTAAGTCGCTGTTATGCGAAGTTTTCGGGCCTACAAAAGCGATTACGCCACGGACGGCGTTCTTTTTCTTCCTGTCTTAGTAGTTTTGACTTTATATTCTTTTACAAGAATGTCAGTAGGGATTCCGAGATTTTGATTAATCTTTCTAATCATTTCCAAAGTAAGCTTTCTTTTTCGATTTAAGATTTCAGTGGCACGACTTCGCCCACCGATGAGATTTCCTAAATCAACGCTTTTCATGTTCATGTCATCCATAACAGATTTTAAAGCTTCTATTGGATCTGGATCTTCAATAGGATAATGTTTAGTTTCGTAAGCATCAACTAATGTTATTAAAATGTCTAATTTATCGTATTCTGGAGTATTTTTCTTTGCATCCCAAAGTTTCTCAATTTCAGATAGAGCTTCTAAGTGATCTTTTTGATTTTTAATAGGTTTAATGTTCATTTAAATCACCTCAGCATTGATTTTATCATATTGTTCATGAGTTCCAATAAAACGAATAAAAACAGTTTGTAAATTATAGTGAATCTTCACGATCAATCTGTATTTGTTACCATGTACATTGAAAACGACTCTATTATCTTTAAGAAAACTAGCATTTCGATACTTTTCTTTGATGTCAGAAGGAGATTTCCATATAGCTTTCGAAGTCTCTTTAAACCAAACTTCGATCGGAATTTTGGAGTCGGAGTATTTAGGAATAGAATAGAAATCTCGGAGTATTTTTCTTGAAATAACCCTCACAAATCAATATATGTATGTTACCGAATTGGTAACAACCACTTTTTGCTATTTTAGCGAGCACGGATGCTCGCAATTTATTAAAACATAAGCGCCCGAAAATTTTCGCATAACGAATTAGACTTAACGACGTTCCTCGGCCCTGAGTCCCGGAGGGACGTTAGGGACTGGAACGAGGCTTGCGTAGGCAAGAGGAGTTCCAGAGAGGAATGTGTCGGAGACCGAGTGAGGGCGTAAGTCCCGAAACGAAGCGTTAAGTCGCTGTTATGCGCTGTTTATAAATTTTCAAGTAATCTTCTTTCTTCTTCTAATGATTTTTCTAAGTATTCTTCGATTGTTTTTCTCAGGTTTGAAAGTTTTTGAACTTCAGATTCGAGTTCAGATTTAAGCTTCGGAAATAATTTTGAAATCATATTTTCAAAATCTTCATAATTTGCTTTATTAATCGAATATACATATCTATCCTTTGGGGTGTGTTTTGATAGTTTAGAGTTAGATTTTATATCAGGCTCATTTTTAAATTTAAAGCTAAATAATGTTTTAGAAATCAATCGCTCAATTGAAGAAAATTCAAAAATTGCTCTATATGAATGGCTAGGTATGGTTATAGATTGATGTTCAGAATCATCAAAATTTAAACTTGAATAAAAAATTGAAATTATCGAAGATATAAAAAAATCTTCATCAATTCTTGTGAAAAATTCAGATAAAACTCTAAGCATAAAAAGTTTATTATAATAGTAGTCATCTAATTCCGAAATAAATTCTATAAAATTTCCGATTTCATAACCTGAAGTTCTTTTTGTTAAATCATAAATTTTATCATAAATTATTGTTTTATGTAATGAGTTTATTTTTTGTACTTTTTGGGCAGCGAAATAATCTTGTAGACTTCTGTGTATAAATTGATAAACTCCAGAATCTTCCGTTAGTATACCATAAGAGACAGTTAAGTCTTCTTTAAGCTTATCAACTTGAGCGTTAAATTTTTGATTAGTGATAAATTGCTCGAAATCTGAATTAATGGTTACTGAGTCAAAAGAATATTGTAGTTTAAAGGTATTTTTAAAAGCAAATTCATTGAGTAAAAATTTGACTGAATCAATACTTAGCTCTGAGTGTGATTTTCTAACATATCCATTTTTATGCCAGCTATCATGTTCAGAGAATAGAGCATTTGAAACCCGTTCGTAAAATTCACTATTTTTTTCAGGCAATGTTGAATTGTTTTTATATGTTAGAATGAAAGTTGATAAAAGAAGTGGATTGGAAAGAAATTTTTCTGTTTCATTCCATTTTTTTTCTTTGATATCCTTTTTTAAATTTGTCAATAATTCTTCTTCTAAATCTTGCTTTTCGATAAAAGAAATAGCTTCGTCTAATGTGAAATTAGATATTTTAATGTTCGTAAAATTTGGAATTAATTCAGCTACAGGACTAGGTCTGCTTGTAAGGATAAAAAAATTGTTTGGATATTTTTCTCTATAATTATTTAAACTGTATATGAATTTTTCTCTCATAGAGAATGTTAGTTCATCGAAGCCATCTAATAATATTATAAATTTTTCTAATTCTAATAATTTTTTAATTATTCTTTTACTTTCAGTTGAAAAATTTTCCTGAACTGTTTGATTAATTATGTCGTTCAAACTAAGTTTGTCAAAGTCTATTCGTCTGAGTTCGAGGTATAGAGGTATTTTTTCACCTAAGCTTATACTACTCATGAAAATATGTCTGAGTAACGTGGTTTTCCCTGACCCTGGACCTCCAATTACAGTTATATAAGGTCCAAATTGTTCTAGTGACTTATGGCTATCAATTGTTATACGTAATTTATTGCAATACACCGCCTGGGTTTGATAAATATCATAAAAATATTTAGGTAACTGTCGATGTAGTATGGTTTTTATATTTGAGAAGGAATTTAATTTAAGTGAAATATAAGTTTGAATTCCTTCTCCGAATGTAAATTTTATTTCTTCCTTAATTTCGGTGAACGTATTTAAAAATACGCTTAGTACTTTAGGTATCTCTTTTACACTTGCTTTAAGAATTTCTTGTTCAATCATATTTTTTCCTCAAATTTTTATAAATGGCGTATAACGAACTAGACTTAACGACGTTCCTCGACCCTGAGTCCCTGGAAGGGACGTTAGGGACTGGAACGAGGCTTGCGGAGGCAAGAGGAGTTCCAGAGAGGAATGTGTCGCAGACCGAGTGAGGCCGTAAGTGCCGAAACGAAGCGTTAAGTCGCTGTTATACGTAGTGGCGTCTTTTAGGTTAATTGTTAGTTATTATATTGATTACTTCAGTTTTCTGTAAAGTTAGTGGACTTATTTACATAATAGAGTATATTTTTCATTTTTCAATATTCTTTTAAACTTCACATTATGCTTTACTTTATAAAAATCTATTGCTAAAGCAGGTTCAACATTTTCATAAGGTTTTTCGCTTCCTTTAATTTTAATCAAGCAATTTGTATCGAATTCAATAGCGTTTCTGTAATTTCGGTTAATCGATTCCAAATAGATTGCCTGCCGATTAAAAGTGAATATAAATTGCGTTCTCTTAAACATTTGGCTTAATGGGTTAATGAAATTCCCGTTTACGGAGCCGTTTTCCTTATAAAAGAGATCTAAATTTGGAATTAAATTTGAAATGTTAGTAGAGAAAGGTCCGGGATCAACTTGTAAATATATGTCGTCGTATTTAAAGGGAATTACCGATTTTAAATCTAAATATTTAAATTCCAGATCTTTATTTTCCAATATTGAGTCTGTGAAAAGAGGTTTATTACAATTAATAGAAGCGTAGCAAAAAATAAATATAAAAAGTTTATTAATAGAGTTGCGAATAACAGTATTTTCTTCCTTTTTGAACCGAACTATATTTTGAGTAAACATCGAAGCTTTGATATTCTAATTTGAAATTTAATTTTTTATGTAATTTTACGCCATTACGTATAACGAACTAGACTTAACGACGTTCCTCGACCCTGAGTCCCTGAAAGGGACGTTAGGGGCTGGAACGCCGCTTGCGTAGGCAAGAGAAGTTCCAGAGAGGAATGTGTCGGAGACCGAGCAAGGCCGTAAGTGCCGCAGCGAAGCGTTTCCCCGTAGTTAGTCGCAGTCGCATTTAATCCAGATTCTCTGATATCTCTTCGTAATAGTTTAATATAGCTTTTGTTGAAAATAATGCAAAATGAGCATCGGCTCTAGAGATACTATTGATTTCTTCTGAACTCTCGCTGATATCTTCTAAATGAAGACCCAATGATAAATAATGGTTAATTTTACGATTCCATTTCTCTTTAAAGAAAAAATTGCTTTGATAGTAGGGGTTGGATTTCACTTTTTTATCAATGAGCGAGATACATTCTCTGCAATTTGCTAAAACGCCCTTATAATTGCATGCTAATAGGGATTTGTCTCCATTAGCTATATAATTCCAAGCATTTTTTAGAGTTTTGTTATTAGTCGGTATCTTTATAACAAAAAAGTTACCCAAGCCAAGGTAAGGAGCAAAGTCGTTTAACCAGTCGGAACTTTTTATTTCTAGAGAGTAGTTTATAGTTTCTGTATTAAATTTTAGGAAGTCTCTATTTGAGTTTACCGAAATGAGATTCATATCCGTGTAGTGTGGATGATAATTTGGATCATATTCATAAAATAATAGTTCTTTATTTACATTTAGGTCTTTAATTCTGCCATATTTTATATTTGATATTGAAAAATTATTTTCCAAATATTTTACAGAAGTTAATATATTTAATTTTAAGTTTCCTTCATTTCTTATTTTCTCAAGATATTCTAACTCAGAGTTGGAAATTCTTAATGCAAATGAAATATTAAATGTCTCTAAATTTTCTTTTCTACCTGCTGCCCGGGACATTGTATTACTTAAAGTCTTTGTTCTATTGTCTACGAATAAGGAAATCTCTTCTAGGTTAGAAATAAATTTTCGATCAATTGTAAATACGGACGAATTATAACTTATTGGTAAACAAGTATTACTATCAAACTCAATATAAACTTCCAGTTTAATGAAAGGTTGGAGTGAATTATTTATTATGGAAGGAATTATGTTTGTTATTTTCATATTGTTTTTGCGATTGCGACTAACGAACTAGACTTAACGACGTTCCTCGACCCTGAGTCCCGGAAGGGACGTTAGGGACTGGAACGCCGCTTGCGGAGGCAAGAGAAGTTCCAGAGAGGAATGTGTCGCAGACCGAGTGAGGCCGTAAGTGCCGAAACGAAGCGTTAAGTCGCTGTTATGCGCAGTCCCGTATATTTAATTATTTCTTATATAATCTAAAAAATTCATCGAAAGCTTCTTTTCCACTGCTAGACTCATTTAAACACCATTCTTCTACCTTTTTTAAGTCAAACTTTTGACTTTTTGCAACTAGCAATGCCTGATCTAAACATTCTCTTGCTTTAAAGTGTATAAAGGAAGCTAGTCTATCTTTAATACAGTCAGTGGGAGAAAGAATTTTAAGAATTTTTCCTTTAAACTCTTGTTCGTCAGGAATAATTCGATAATCATCTCCTATTGATACTGGTGCAGAAACGAATTCAATGTATAAATGCTTGCAATTAGGATGTACATAGTGGCGGTTAACTTTACTAAAGCCAATACTTTCCATAGTAGATTTAATATCACTTGCCTTTGATAAAAGAGGTTCAACTAAATCGATGTCACCAGAACGATATGCTCCTTTTGAATAAATAGCAACGACAGCCCCACCGACTAAAACGGAATGAATTCCTTTATTTGCGAGATGCCATCCAACGAATTTCCATAGATCTTCTTCGTTAACGTCTGACCAATTAGGTTCTTCCATATACTGGTTTCCCTTTTTGCCTAGGTCTTCTTCTTTCTGAAAATATTTTTTCTTTTTCTTCTATTGTTAATGAATTATAGAAAATTTCTAAGATAGCCTTTATTGGTTTAACAAAAGGAGATTTTTGATTAAATGAAAAGACTCTAGTTCTCCCAACATTTTTTGCGACAAGAATACCGGCTTTTTCGAAGCGTTCCAGTTGCAATCTGATTGGTGTCGGAGCGAGTTGATAATCATTAGCTATTGCAGCGGAATGAATTTCATTGTAATGGAATAAATGTAGAAGAACTCTGGATGCTGTTTTATTTCCAAATATGCCATCAAGTATCATAGGTAAAGGATACTACTTTGTCCAAAGATATCAACTAAAAAATAGTCGATATGGACTAGAAATTAGTTTATAGGGATTGCGCATAACGAACTAGACTTAACGACGTTCCCCGACCCTGAGTCCCTGAAGGGGACGTTAGGGACTGGAACGCCGCTTGCGGAGGCAAGAGAAGTTCCAGAGGGGAATGTGTCGCAGACCGAGCGAGGGCTAGTCCCGAAGCGAAGCGTTAAGTCGCTGTTATTCGCAGTCCGCTTTACTTGAACTGATCGAATGGTAATTTTTGTGTAGTTTCTTTCGTGAATTCAAAACTTAATTCACCTTCTACGAAATTTTCATATTCATCGCATATAATTTTATATTTTAAAGTAATGTTATCTGAATTTTTTAATCGAACATAAAGAGCATCTATATGAAAGTTAGATCTTCCTGCATGAGATACTCGATTCAGCCAAAAATGGGCAATTTGCGTTTTTTCATTATATTTGATTTTATCTCTGACTTGTTGACTTTTCCCAAATAAGCCTGGGAGTATCATAGGTTTAATTTTATTAAATTTACTTAAATCGTATAATGGCTGAAAAAAGGGAATAATGTCTTCGTCATCTTCTAAAATGTCATTTAGAATAGATTCAATATTTGGAGGATCTATTAGATCGTACTCTTTTTTTTTGAATTTATCCGAATATTCAGCTTCGGTTACAAAAAGGTTTTGAGGAAATTTGATTTTAACGCTTATATTTGATGCTGGAACTGATCCATTATTTTCAACAAAGAATACAAAGAATGATTCATTAAGTTGTTCCGCTACTAATTGATAATGATTTTGAATTGAATTTTGATATTTTGTATAGTGTTTTCTATACGAGGTGAAAAGTCTATCTGCAATTTGACTTATTTCTTCGGTTTTTATCCGTTGATTCTCTTTCGACTGGATATATTCAATTGCGTTATCAATAGTTATTAATTCTGGTTTTGAAATATTTTCTTCAATTAAGAGTTTATAATCTGCATATGGTAGTATATTTATTTTATCTGTCGAAAATTCATCGCCATTTGTAATAATTCCTAATCTTAAATCTGGTGTTCTTTCTTTAACAATTAAATTTTCTAAACTTATATTTACCCTATAAAGCTCTTGTATTATAGTCTTTAAAAGATCAATATTCGAATTTTGAAAATAGTGATCCCTTATTGAATGGTATTTATTCAATAAATGGCGTAAAAAAGATTCATCGTATAGTTCGATAGGAATTGTTTGTTTATTTTTCCAAGTATCAAACCAGACATTTTCATCAAAATTTAAATCTTTTGGTATGCAGAGAATCCATTTTTCACATTTTATATCTTTGTTATTTTTTATTTTATTAAATGATTCCCTAATTTGATTCTTTTGGCTTTCATTAATTTGATCTGGAAAATATTTGCATTGGAAAATTACGGATTTTTCTTCAAGACTCCCTAAGTAGCATTCAATACCCTTATCTCCTTGACTTAATGCAACTGATCTAATAGGGCCATTTTCCGAATTTAGAAGGTCTTTTACTAGAAGTTCAAATGCATATCTTGCTCCTTCCTTTGTATATAGTTCCTGTAGTTTTCTAAAATTGATGATCATTATTAATTTTTAAGGATTGCGAATAACGAACTAGACTTAACGACGTTTCCCGACCCTGAGTCCCTGGAAGGGACGTTAGGGACTGGAACGACGCTTGCAGAGGCAAGAGGAGTGCCAGAGGGAAATGTGTCGTAGACCGAGCGAGGGCTCGTCCCGAAGCGAAGCGATAAGTCGCTGTTATGCGAAGGTTCCAATTTTAGTATAATTTCTTTTTATTTGGTTTTTGATTTAATTGAATTTATCCATTCATCGAACAGATCAGGCGGCCTTTTTGTTTTATGCTTTGAAAAATGGAACTTATAATCCAATTTTGACTCTAGATTATTCTCTTTTAAGTTATATATAATTTTAATTTGGGTAGGAATTTCTCTGTTGTCTAGCTTAAATAAAGAGAATATTTGTTCTAGAATTTCCAAATTTTTGGTTGTTAATGTTGAAATATTTTTATTGGAATAGTCAATTTTTTTTTCTAAAATGTTGTTAACTTCATGCAATTCAGCAAAATGATTTTTTATTTTATAAAACACTCCTGTATATGAAACATTTTGTTCTTTTGTTCCGAAAAAGTAAATAACTTCAGTTTCCCTTTCGTTATTTCCTATAAAGTCATAGGCTACTTGGATAACTTCTTTACAAAGATTCTGAAAATCAAGGTCAAACCGTATTTTTTCCATTATTGTTCACTTTTTTTTGATTAATGTCCAAACTGCCGCAGGTTTTTTAAAATTAAAAATTTGAAATTCTATTTTATCTTTATAGGTTATTGGAAAAAGATTTGGAACTTTCGCATAACGAACTAGACTTAACGACGTTCCCCGACCCTGAGTCCCTAGAAGGGACGTTAGGGACTGGAACGAGGCTTGCGGAGGCAAGAGGAGTTCCAGAGGGGAATGTGTCGCAGACCGAGCGAGGGCTCAAGTCCCGCAGCGAAGCGTTAAGTCGCTGTTATGCGACGTGAAACCGAATTCAACATCTCATTTCTAAAATTTAATGTTTTATAGTTTCTAACAATGTATAGTTAATTGTTCTACTCAATGATTGCCAGAAGCCTAATTCAAAATCCTCCAAATGAAATTCCTTTAATGAAGTGTCATGCTTATTTTCTCTTGCATAAAATATCAAACCTGAATAATCAGATTTATATTTCCAATTTCCATGCGAGAATGCGTTTCTGAATAATCTGACTCTTCCAGTGGTGATAAAGTTAATGCATTTTTTTGCAACTGAATCATTTTGCATGAATTTTTCAACTGAGTGATAAATTATTTCATTAAAATACGTAAAAGAAATGTAGTTTTGAGCAATTACTTGCATTCTTACAATTTCAGGATTTTTTAAAATTGATTTGTTTGAATTGAATATATCCATCATTCCTTGGAAAGATAAAAATTCATTATATCTATCGTTAAATGATATTTTATCATTTTCATTAATTTCTCTAAGAATTCTCTCTTTTGAGTTTGTAAAATCTATTCCAAGGTTGGTCGCGATTTTTATCGTTTGTTGGTAGTTTAGAAAAACGTTTTCGACTAATTCCTGTTGATAGGCTTTCATTTGTAGGTCTAATTTTTCAAAATTTTTCATAAAATTTCTTTCATGTCGCATAACGAACTAGTCTTGACGAAGTTTCCCGCCCTGAGCCTCCGGAGGAGGCGTTAGGATTAGCGGGAAATTTGCCGGAGGCCGAACGAGGGCTTGTCCCGAAGTGAAGCGTTAAGACGCTGTTATACGACGTTTGATAGTTAAAACTTTTCATATTCGGCTAATCGATCGTTAATAACTCTTTCATTGTCGATTAATGTAAAATCTCTTGCGCAAATATAAATTCTCTTATTAATATGGTCTATAGTAGTAACACTTGCGTAGATATATAAAGGAGTATTGAGTTTATATTCTTCTTTTAAATATTGATCGTAATTTTTTTGCCAAAAAATAACGGGAGTATAACCGGAAATCTTATAGCTATTTATTGTGTTTTCAGTAAAAAATAGATTTTGTGTGGAGTATATTTGTTCTTCAGTGTATAGAAGTGCTTCATTTCTTTTTGTAACATTTGGAATTTCCGTAAGTTTTATTTGGAATTGAATTCTGTCTATTGAATTTGTGTGGAAAATTGTATAATCGCTTGGGCTATCCTTTTCTTTTTTCCATCGATTGAAATAATCAGTTAAATACTTTTGTAGTGATGGTGCATTTCTAAAAGATAAGAAATTAGTGTTTTTCCTATTTATCCAATCTGGAGTAAAAAGGAAATGATTATCAAACTTTAAAGCTTTTCTTTGGGACATTCGAACAGGAAACGGAGACAGTTTTTCGAAGCTAGAAGTAACATAGCATTCTGGTTCACATAATCCAAGTGAATTGCCATATCCTATTTTTTCATTTTCCTGAACGAATACTTTTGACAAATTTCCGTAAATTAAATTATAAGTTTCAGAAACTTCGGTATTTTTATAAAAATAAGTTATATTAGTTTTAATAAAGATAAGAATTTTATCATCTTTATTTCTGACAATTTTGGTAACAATTCCGTTTGCATCTGAATTTATGTTTTTGCCTTTACTATTTTGAAATATTAGAGATGGAAATTGGAAACTTTCATCAGTTACTTCTAGATTTTGTGAATTAATTTTAATAGATAATATTGAAATTATCAAAATTGATTTAAGTAATATCTTATTCATGTTTCCCTATTTAATCTAATTTTATCAAATGTCGTATAACGAACTAGACTTAACGACGTTCCTCGACCCTGAGTCCCTGGAAGGGACGTTAGGGACTGGAACGAGGCTTGCGTATGCAAGAGGAATTCCAGAGAGGAATGTGTCGTAGACCGAGCGAGGGCTAGTCCCGAAGCGAAGCGTTAAGTCGCTGTTATGCGACGTTTTTATCTAATATATTTGAAAGTACCTATTATCTAGTGCAATAAAATTTTTAAAGTTTATAATAGATTATTAAAAGTAGCGTTTAGATTAAAATAAGCCAATTATAGCATTATTCAATGCGTCTGTAATGGTCATTTGCAATTCCTTTAATGTTAAGAATAATATAGTTTTTTGAAACACTAGTAGTAATAACAGTTACATGATTTTCTTCATTAAAACCAAAACAATTAAGTTTCATTTGATCACAAATTAAATTTGATGTAACCGCAGTATCGTTCTTATCTTTTGAATCTATTTTAGATTTTGTCATAAAGGTATAAATTCCTTCTGTAGAACTGATTTGAAGATAATTATCAGTATCCTTTTCAAATTCAATCCATTTTCCTAATAAATATGGTGATTCATCTGACTTGAGAGGAACCTGTTCGATTAACCGTTTTTTATCAAAGTTTGGACAGTAGAGCTTGAGGACTTGAGTGCCTCGAATCAGTGTGATAACGGACCTTTGAATCCAATCACCTTGAAGATGCGGGTATATCATAATAAAAAGAAGTCGGTGCATAAAACCTTTCGGTGGAGAATCTGGATGAGAAAATGAACATCCGTCGATATCTAAAAGAAGATCGCCTGGTAAAAAAGGATTTAGTTTGAGAGAACTTTCTAAAAATAACTGATATCCGTGCGCTGGCCGCATCCTGATTCCTTCCCAGTCACCCCTGGAATCTTTTTGAGGTAAAACTTGACCACGAACTAAAGGAAGATAGCAGTTCTTAGAATCAGCATTAAGTTTCCCAACGGATAGATTTAATAGCAGAAATGTAATTATAAGCCAGTAGGATTTTTGATTAAGATTCATTTTCACTTCTGAAATTTTCGTTTTATATTGAATGTTTAAATTTGACAATTATTGCTTCTCTTGATGGAAATACTAAATTTATTTTTTAAAAATGTCGCATAACGAACTAGACTTAACGACGTTCCTCGGCCCTGAGTCCCTGAAGGGGACGTTAGGGACTGGAACGACGCTTGCGTAGGCAAGAGAAGTTCCAGAGAGGAATGTGTCGTAGACCGAGCGAGGGCTTGTCCCGAGGCGAAGCGTTAAGTCGCTGTTATGCGACGGTCGTGTTATACACTAATAAGATTTTCATGAAAAACTTCTTCTAATCTTATAATCGTTTTGAGAGTAGGATTAGATTTATGCGGATCCTCAAACTTTTGATAAGTTTGATATGCGATATTAAGTTTTTGAGCAATTTGTTTTTGACTTAAACCTTGCTTTTCTCTACTTTTTTTAAGCCAAATAGCAAAAGAGACATTTTTATCAGGAGTAATGAATTTGATGTCCTTTCCTTTCAGCTTAGAAGGTTCAGGAATGCTTAGTCTTCTAGAATCAATTGATTCTAAATAACCAGTTAAAGCTTCTTGAGCGTTTAGGATAGCCTCGTTCTCATTATCTCCAAAAGTGAAACATCCAGGTAAATCAGGAAACTCAACATTAAAAACTTTTTCTTTTGAACTGTATTTAATAATAGCTGGATATGATATTTTCATTTGAGTCCTGCCTGCTTAAGTATTGCATTCATCGTTCCGGTTGGAATGTCCCGATTGCTGTGAACGGGAACTGAAAGAGTTTTATCTTTTTTCTTAAGAATATGGTGTGATCCACTGATTCTATCTAATTCCCAACCATTATTTCTCAGAATTTTTACTAATTCTTTTCCCGTCACAAGTAATAATACAGCATTTGGGCTGTATTTGTCAATTGGTTATTTCTGATATTTTTCTACATATTTGAGATTTTCACGACTGTTCGCATAACGAACTAGACTTAACGACGTTCCTCGGCCCTGAGTCTCCGAAGGGACGTTAGGGACTGGAACGCCGCTTGCGTAGGCAAGAGAAGTTCCAGAGAGGAATGTGTCGCAGACCGAGCGAGGCCGTAAGTGCCGAAGCGAAGCGTTAAGTCGCTGTTATGCGCAGTATTTCATTAATTAAAAGAATCGATTTTTTCTAATTTCAAGATTAATGAGATTTTCTTTTTTAATCTAGTATATAGGAACTTTCTAGTCAAATTAATTTTCCCAAACCATCTCAATTAAACAAATTGTCAAATCCTATTCAAGATATATTTTTTCTTCCCAATTTACGATATTTTTGAACAGTTCGCTGAGAAGATTTATTTGCTAAAATGTGATTTTTGATAAATTCAAACATTAAATATATAGAATCTATTTATAACTTGATTTAAATAAGCTACTGCATATTCTATTTTCGGAGTAAGTAATACATTGTTCTCGACATAAATATCGTTTATATTCAGGAAACCTAGTATATTGACTTGGATATTCTACATTGCAAGTATCTAAGCATTTATTTACTCTTTCAATGCACATTCTAATTTCGATATTTCCAGATCGAAATTCTTCTTCTGAACCTAAATGCTTCCCTGAAAGGAAGATTACCAAAAGGATTATTTTAAAGTACTTTAGCGGCTTCGACATTGCAAGGAATACTTAAATCAAACGGTTCACCCAAGGAATTGTTTAGCAATATAAGTAATGTCAGTTCATTTATACAGGCTGAAGCGGAATTTTTATCATATTTTGTTGAGGCTTTAAACTTATTTGCTATCGTTAGCAATTGCAATATGTACCTATCTCTTTTATCTGAATTTGTCAATAGAGGAATTGTTTGAGAAAGTAATTTAGTTTGCAAATCATTTCCGATGATAAAATCAGATGATAATGTTTGGCAACTTAAGACTAGGGAGACTATAAGAATGAAGAATTTCATTAAATTTTTATCTTTTTGACTGATTGATTGGGAGGGTAATTTCTAATTTCGTACTCAAGGTTTCTGAATTCACTATAGACATTAATATTTACAAAATTTAGAATCCATATAGTAGAAAAATTTCTCATATAAAAATTTGTTTGAAATATTGCGCATAACGAACTAGACTTAACGACGTTCCTCGACCCTGAGTCCCTGAAAGGGACGTTAGGGGCTGGAACGCCGCTTGCGTAGGCAAGAGAAGTTCCAGAGAGGAATGTGTCGGAGACCGAGCAAGGGCGTAAGTCCCGCAGCGAAGCGTTAAGTCGCTGTTAACCGCCGTTGAGTATTTTTAGAATTGATTCTACTGAAATTCTTAAGTCCGGAATTTTGTTTTTACAAATATTGAAAATAATTTCGTGGTCGAGACCTTCATAATGATGAGAAATAACGTCTCTCATTTTCATAATCTTTTCCCATTCGATTTCAGGGAATTTATTGAGAAATTGACTGTCTAATTTTACAACAGATTTAATATTGTCTCCGATTGCTTGTAATCGCATAGCTATTGAATCTAGGATAGTAATTCCATCTTGAGAGTTGATGAGATCATCCGGAAATTTGATTTTAAGGAATCGATTTTCGATCAGTAGAATAGATTCGAGAATAAACTCAAACCGCTCTGTTATCTCCTCAGACATTGATTATATCTTTCTGGATTCTATTGAGGAAAGAGGGTTTAATTTGATTTCGTTTTCTTACGAGGTCAACATTTCGTTCAAAAAGCTTTTCTAAGTATATTTTTAAACCAACCAATGAATCGAAATCTGGATTTTTCATTTCAACAAGTAGGTCAACATCGCTTTCCGAGTTAACTTTATCTTTTGCAAAAGAACCGAAAATACCAATTTGAAGAACGCCAAAATCATTATTAAGAATGGGTTTGATTTTAGAAAGTTCCTTAATCAATTCTTGCTTGGATCCTACCTTCATGGTTGAATTATCCTAATTCGGTCTCAAAAGTCAATAATAGGAACATCGAATTTCTTTATGTTTTGACTTTCTTTTATTAAATCGGTGAGATTTTTTCATATTTTAGATAGATTTTTGCGAAATGGCGGTTAACGAACTAGACTTAACGACGTTCCCCGGCCCTGAGTCCCTGGAAGGGACGTTAGGGGCTGGAACGCCGCTTGCGTAGGCAAGAGAAGTTCCAGAGGGGAATGTGTCGCAGACCGAGCGAGGCCTTGTGCCGAAGCGAAGCGTTAAGGCGCTGTTATGCGAAGTGTTTTATGATACTAGCTAATACCGACCACAGGGATAAAGTTCCGATAATGCTATAGTGAGAATGGATCTTGGTGTATCTTGATCATCAAATTTGGATTTATTTCGTAATATAAAATTATATAATTGATTTACATTGACACCTTCTTGAGGAGTACAGTAGAAATTGCGTTTTCCTCGTCTTGCATTCGTCTCAAATTCCATAACAGTGCCATCAAGGAATCCCTCAATGTAATAATCAATCATGGTTGCAACTATTGATTGATCATTTGAAAGTTTTCCATTCTGTGCTTTTTTTTGTGAAAGCTCTATTCCCAGAATTAATTGACTGGCAGTAAGCGAATGAATTTTTGTGTTTAGAAAAATTATCGTTAGAAAGAATAGAAATACTCTCATTGAATTTCCTTTAAATAAGAATTTAGTTGATAGATTTGATTTTGCCGAGTTAATTCATATTCGCTAATTACCATTAATTTGTGCGGGAATTCACGTCCGTTTGTTATATTTATTGTATACATTCGTGAGAAAACTGTATATCTATTGTTTTTGTTACACTGAATATGGTCGTTATATACGAAAATCTGGTCAGGGCTTTGTAAATTTAGCTGACTATTTTTTCTATTTTTAATAATTCCACTTTTATTCAAATATTCTTCTTTTAATATCAAATCTAAATTTTCTCGGTTTATAATTTCAGTTTTTTCATCCGATAGTATGTTTGTTGCTTGGAATATCAAATTTTGTCTCAAGTAGGATATTAAAATTTTACTTTTACTGTCTTCTGTGCATGAAAGGTTATATTGATATTCAACCAACATTCTGATTTTATTTTCTTCCATTTGGGAATTTTGATTCTGTATAGGCATAGTTTTATTCTGTTCGCTATGCTTAATGTTTTGATTTGGATTACAATATAGTAAGATAGATAAAATAACTAATTTAAATTTCATGTTTCTCCTTTAGTTTAAAACATTTCGCATAACGAACTAGACTTAACGACGTTCCTCGACCCTGAGTCCCTGAAAGGGACGTTAGGGACTGGAACGCCGCTTGCGTAGGCAAGAGAAGTTCCAGAGGGGAATGTGTCGTAGACCGAGCAAGGGCGTAAGTCCCGCAGCGAAGCGTTAAGTCGCTGTTATGCGACGTTTCCGATGTAAGCAATCAAATTAAGCCACGGATGGCGTTTAAGCTAAGCCTTTAAGAGAACAAATTCCTCTTTCTTCTTATTTCTTCTTGGAACAGCTTTAATTTCAACATCAAAACCACAAGCATGAACATAATCGATTAGTGTTGAAATTTTAATGTCAGATCTAGATTCAATTCTAGAAACGCTTACTTGTGAAAAACCATCAACATCGGTTTGTTTGATACCTTGATTTTGTCTTAACTCAGCGAGTTTTAATTTGAAAATTTCTTTTTGAGCCTCAGCCTTTGCTTGGCTAATTATATCTTGTGGAACAAATTTGGCTAAGTCAGTATCAAAGCTTTTTAATTCTTTTTTTTGTTTTTTCTTAAGCATCTTACAAATCTCCCAAGTATTCAGAATATAATTCTTCTGATTTTTTAATCATCATAGGATAAAACTTTTTTGAAGTCGCTTTGTTTCCGCCAATGAGCAAAATAGCATTTCTTTTAGGGTCGAAAACAAAAAAGATTCGAAAAGGTCTATTTTTGCTATTAACTCTAAGTTCCTTTAAGTTTTTAATCTTGGATCCGGTAATAGTATCTACGTGCGGACGTCCAAGTCTAGGACCAAATTCTTTAAGAATTTCAATAGAAACTAGAATATCTTTTTTTGCGTCATTATCTAGTTCTTTGATCCAGAGAATTATTTCCTCAGTTCTCTTTATCTCATACACTAGAAGTAATATAACATATGCGTTATATCTGTCAAGTGGCTTTTTGTAGCTTTTTATTCTTTATTATATCTCTAACGGGCATGGACGCCCGTTCTTAATTGGGATCTCGGAAATGTTCGCATAACGAACTAGACTTAACGACGTTCCTCGACCCTGAGTCCCTGGAAGGGACGTTAGGGACTGGAACGCCGCTTGCGTAGGCAAGAGAAGTTCCAGAGAGGAATGTGTCGCAGACCGAGCGAGGGCTAGTCCCGAAGCGAAGCGTTAAGTCGCTGTTATGCGACGTGTGTAAAATTTAAAATTTACTATTTAGTGGAAGATAGTCCGCATGTTGAAGAGTAATTGTTTCACCGTGACTAAACCTCCAACCTTCTCTCCATCCAAATTCCGTTGATCCATGAGCCGGTATATCGATTGGAAATGTTCCTGTTTGATTGAAAGTCGGATTATGAAAAGTAGCATTAATTTGCAAATAATGCCTAGATTTATTGTTCAAAATTAACACGTAACCTTTTCCCCATATAGAATCTCTATATGTAAGAGTAATTGGTAAAGGCGGGAGGAGAGGCTTTTCAGGTGGTTTTTCTTCAGAGAGGTAACCTCCAAAAACCCAGCCAGTAATATCATATACTTCGACTTTTGTCCATTTTCCGTTTTTTTCAGTTATTGTTATTTGTTTATCAATTTCATCTAGAGATTTTACTAATGTTCCTCTTGGAAGAGTAAGGATGACTTTACCATATACACTAGGCTCTTCTCTTAAAGATAGCGACTCATTAGCTGTTACATACAAATTTTTTGATTTGTGACAATTTAGAGTAGAGAAGGCTAATAGTAGTATTATGACAGGAGATGTTCTTTTCATTTTTAACTCGATCTTATTTGGTTTTAGCGAATTATGAACCAGTTTACTATAAGAAATTTTGTTTAGATTTTGGTTTTTTTGATTTAGAAAAGAGATTATTTCTTTTATTACTAGCTGAATTTTTTACACATGTCGCATAACGAACTAGCTAACCGACGTTTCCCGACCCTGAGTCCCTGGAAGGGACGTTAGGGACTGGAACGACGCTTGCGAAGGCAAGAGGAGTGCCAGAGGGGAATGTGTCGTAGACCGAGCGAGGGCGTAAGTCCCGAGGCGAAGCGTTAAGTCGCTGTTATGCGTAGTCTTTTTCTATTTCAAAGAATCATAATAATTTATTAATTCTAAACAGGAAATACAATTATCGTAGTCAAAATCTCTTTGATATTTTCCTCTTAGCCTAAGCGTAAATGGTTTGGCAAACAAATTCTTTAAAGTTTTAATTTCTGATTTATCAATCAAAATATCAGCTTTTTCCGTGATCGAAGCATCGCTTGCAACATTAGTAAACTTATCATAATTTTCTATTGAAAATTCAATTCTCTCTTCCTTTCCTGAAAGGAACATTTTTTCAAAAAATATCCAATCTGTGCCTGTATAAGTGAAAACTATTCTCAACCATTTGTTTTTGTCTTTTGTAATGACATACATATGCAGCGGCTTTGGTTTAAATAAGCCAACTAAATCAGAGTGAGTATAGATATTTCTATTCTCTACTAGATCTTTTTTCTCAATTATATTTGATTCAGGAGCAATTGGCGAAAATCCTTTTGGTAAAGTTGAACAGCTCAGAATGGTAGAGAAAATCAGTATTTGAATTTTTTTCATTTTTATTTATCCTATATTAAATTTAAAAGATTACGCATAACGAACTAGTCTTCCCGAAGTTCCCTGTAGCCGAGCCTACGAAGTAGGTGTTGGCGTCGGCGCGACTTCTTGCGAAGCAAGAAGCGTGACGGAAGGGAATTTGCCGTAGGCCGAGTGAGGCCTTGTGCCGAAACGTAGCGGGAAGACGCTGTTATACGCCGTTTTAATATTTATAAGTAATTGATGCAAATGTAGAACCGAAATATTCATTGGTTGCAGAATATTCAATAGAAGATCTTATAAATATAGTAGAAAAGGGATCGCTAGTTATGATTTGACTTCTATTTTGAACGACTTTCGCTGATTGTTCAATAAAGCCTATGGATAATAGTATGGAATCATTGAATTCGTAACCAAGTATGACCTTTGTTTCAGTAGCATAGTATTTAGTGAATGGATTGTCTTTAATTTGAGAGAATTCAAAATTTCTAGCCGAAGTAACAATTGTGTGGTTAATATTGGAAACTCCATTTAGAATCGAATATCTGTATCCTGCTGAAATATAAAAACCATAGAATCGGGGAGATTCAAGTAACAAGCCAGCCGTAACCCCAGTAAAGTTTTGAGAAAAATTATAGTTGTTAAATCCAAATCTACCATCGCTTAAATCACTTTGCAATCTCTGAATTCCAAAGTTAAGAATGATCCTATTTTCAATTAGATGGTAATTTAAGAATAAGTTCTGTTCTGACCTATAATATGTACCAAGATTTCCTTTGCTAATTTGATCCGTATAAGGATTAATTCTTTCAAAAGAAGAATTGGTTTTTTTATACTCAAAAAAATTTCCTTCGATGCTAAGCTTAGAATCACCTATAAATTTTAGAAATCCGAAAGTATTATATTGAATAGAAGGAATCTCAAATGCAAAAGAAATCGGAAAAAAGCTGTTATACATATTAAATTCATTCGGTGCAGCATATCCATTATTTCTTCTGATATAAACTTGGTTCCCTTTTCTTTCATTTTGTTTATTTTCTTCCTTTTCTTCTGCATAGATGCTGAAGTTTACGATGAGTAATGCTATTAAAATTAATATTTTTCTTTTTTTCATAAGTTTTATTAAAATGGCGTATAACGAACTAGACTTAACGACGTTCCTCGACCCTGAGTCCCTGAAGGGACGTTAGGGACTGGAACGAGGCTTGCGGCGGCAAGAGGAGTTCCAGAGAGGAATGTGTCGGAGACCGAGCGAGGGCGTAAGTCCCGCAGCGAAGCGTTAAGTCGCTGTTATATGCAGTCCCCGATTTGATAATGTAATATTGTTAATATTTTGGGCTTTAATTCTTGATCAAATTCAATGTTTGTTAATATTTCTATAGCTATAGAATAGATATCTTCATTTTCTTCATTTTTTAATTTCTCCTTAATTTTGGATTCTGTGTATTCCGATTCTTCATTTTTTCTTAAATTTTTAATGTTTTCGAGCCATTCATCTTCTTCTAAGGGTTCATCATAAGGGAATAGTAATATATCTGCATTTAGGCATTCTAAGTTATAAAGTTGTTCGATAGTCCATTTATATAAGGAATTTAATTGTTTTTTATGAGGTGTAATAAGATGATATAACCAAATTAGATTATTAATTTTATTATCCTCTCTTGATTTTTTAATTATATTCAATAAAATATTTCCACAATATTCAGTAATTTCTTTATTACCGCCCAATAGACATGAAATATTGGTAAGTAAAAATCCGGAATTCAAAATTAGGAATGTGTCATAATCATAGTTTAATCCGAAATGCGGACCAATCATAGTCATAAAAGAATTTTTTTCTTGCCAGCTCTTAAATTTTTCAATCAACTCAAGTTTAATTTCGTTTTCAGTAGCAAAATAATATACGAGACCGATGTGTAACGGTCGATACCAATGATCTCCATAATATGTATCATAGTCCGACATTGGAGTTCCTTTTTCTTCTTCCTGAAATAGTTTATTTAGAAGATGAGAAAATGCTTCTTTATATGTTTTATCTACAATGGATAATCTTGCATAGTTTGCTAATAATCTTCGATTGGAATTCAAATAATTTAGATTATAGAGATTTATAAGAAAACTACTGTCTATTATGATTTTATCAGAATTATTATTAAGAAAAATTAGAAAAGCGACAGTATCAAATTCCAGTGTTAATCTTCTATGTTGTAGAAGTATTTCGTAAAGAACTTCTGACCATCCCACCTCAGATAGAATAATTGCCTTATAGTTAAATTTGCCAAATTGATTTTCCAGTGACGTATATACACCAGATTTTGATGAACCTTTTAGAATTAATTGAAAAAGGAAAAGCGGTTTGGAGAATTTCGATGCTTCTTGTGAAAATACCTTGGTTGGATTATATACCATAGAATTGGTGCTGTTTGATTCAATTTCAAAGATGAACAATGGAAATTCTTGTAATTCATCAAAAAGCCAAGCTACATCAACAGCTTCATTTGGGTTACCATTAGCTCGGACGGGATATTCGTGTTTCACATGATATCCTAATGCTTTGCCTAGTTCCGAAATTATTGCTATCGTTCTTTTTCCTGTGATTAATTGATGTTTACCCATTTATAAATTCCTATTTTCGGGGATTGCATATAACGAACTAGACTTAACGACGTTCCTCGACCCTGAGTCCCTGGAAGGGACGTTAGGGACTGGAACGAGGCTTGCGTAGGCAAGAGAAGTTCCAGAGAGGAATGTGTCGCAGACCGAGCGAGGGCTCGTCCCGAAGCGAAGCGTTAAGTCGCTGTTATATGCAGTTGCCCTTGTTATTGATTTATGAAGGTTTAAAAGTATATGTATATTGATTAATATATGATTTAAAATAGTTTGTCATTTGATTTTTTGAATCTTTTTTTTTGCATATTTCAAACGCATTTGATTTAATGAACTTAAAGAGTTTTCCTTGCCAGTAAGTAATGTTACCACATCTTCCCAAAGATGATCTTTGAATGCTTTTTCAGCTTTTTTAGAAATCATTTCATTTTTGGTAACTGAAGATATATTTTGTCTTTGCTGTTCTAAATCACGTTTTAGTAAAATATCGTTTGATAGGAATCTTTTCCCGCATAACTGGAAAATTTTAATCAAACGTTCAAATTCAAATTGCAGTTGTTTTTCATCGTACATTGCTTCGTATAAGCTATATTTCCGCTCAGGAAATTTAAAATTACCTTCTAATTTATATAGTTCATAGATGGTAAATGTATTCTCTCCCCAACCAAAATCTAAATCTATTTCTAGTCTTAGTGGTGCTATGCTCAATCTAATAAATTTGTTACTTCTCTTTGAAAAGAGTTTTTTAGACTTTTCTATATAAGTTGCGGAAGCGAACACTGCCATCGTATTATCTGCTTCATAAGTGTGCAAATCTTCCAACTTATATCCTAGATTAGATATAAGTGAATTAATATTGTTTTCAACATTTTTAAAAGTTTGAGTGAATGTAATCATTTTCTTTCAAATACTTTTTTACTCAAGAAAAGTGGGGCAATTGCATATAACGAATTAGACTTAACGACGTTCCCCGGCCCTGAGTCCCGGAAGGGACGTTAGGGACTGGAACGCCGCTTGCGGAGGCAAGAGAAGTTCCAGAGGGGAATGTGTCGTAGACCGAGTGAGGCCGCAAGTGCCGAAACGAAGCGTTAAGTCATTGTTATACGACGTGATTTAATTAAACGTTTTATCGCCAGTAATTAAACCAATTTCCATTAAAATTTTTATCAAAATTTTCTTTGCAGTCAAATAAAATGGAAAATGTATCTTTATTCAGAAATCCGAATTCATCATATTTTTTAATTAAGTCAAAATATTTTAGAGTGTATAATTTGTTTTTCAATTCTAAAAGTGATTTTTCTTTTTGTTTAAGTGTGTAATAGAATAATACTGTTGTCGCGAAACAACGTTCAATTTTCCATAATTCTTTGTCGTTAATTTCTGAAAGTAAAGTTTCGATTTCTCTTTCGGTTATTTTAGTATTGGCTTCCGCTATCGCAATAGATTCGAAATCTGAGAAAACGGTGAATAAGGAATTAATTTCGAAATTATTATAATTATCTCTATTTATAATTTCGATGAATTTCTCGGAAATTTCCTCTTGTATTTCTTTTTTGAAATTAAAAGATCCTTTTTCTTTGAAGAAGAGATAATCATTTCTCTTTTCTAGTATAACTTGTAAACGCGGTCTATGGTCGGGTATAACAAAATCATAGAAAACATTTATTGTTTTTACATCATATTTTGCTGAAATCCAAGTTAAAAGTTCATCAAATGGTTCTTGAATTTTTTTCTTACCTTTTAATAGATCCTTTGTCTCATTATATGCGAAATCGGAAGGAGTAATCATTTTACAAATTATTTGTGAATCGTATGATTTTAAATCATGTCGTATAACGAACTAGACTTAACGACGTTCCTCGACCCTGAGTCCCTAGAAGGGACGTTAGGGACTGGAACGCCGCTTGCGTAGGCAAGAGAAGTTCCAGAGAGGAATGTGTCGCAGACCGAGCAAGGGCGTAAGTCCCGCAGCGAAGCGTTAAGTCGCTGTTATGCGAAGTCGATTTCATTTT
The DNA here is from genome assembly GCF_002812125.1 of Leptospira brenneri. Classification (NCBI taxonomy): domain Bacteria; kingdom Pseudomonadati; phylum Spirochaetota; class Leptospiria; order Leptospirales; family Leptospiraceae; genus Leptospira; species Leptospira brenneri. The sequence continues at coordinate 27,853 of NZ_NPDQ01000013.1, read as the reverse complement.
AAAATATTTTTAAATATTATATCTTCTTGAGTTTTTAAAAAATATTTATTGTTCATTTCTTTTTCTGGACCTCTGAGAATATTTCCGTCTAGAATAGGTTCATTGGTATTGTTTAATATCTTAAAGTAATATGTTTTTCTATGTCTTGCTTCAAAAAAAGTTGGCGGATAATTCTCACAGGTTTGATAGAGATCACAGTTTTCTTCTTCAATTCTTTCGCAATCAAATCGAGAATGAATTATGTATATTATTTTTTTATCAGAAGATATTTTAATATGATTTGTAACTGGTTCGTCATCCTCATTGTTACATTTATCACCAGCCTCAGAGTCCCAAAGTGGAATTTTTAATATTTTGAATTTACTTAGGTAAAAGAGGTAACTTAGTGTTATTCCATCACAATTATGGCATTGATCTGATCCTCCCCATAATAGATTTGCATTTTTAGAAAATGAATAAATCCGAAGGTTATTTAATTCAGAGGTAAATTTTGTTTTTTCTGAAATATTTTTAAAAACTATATTTTCATTTATATATTCTTTGTAAGAAAAAAATAGAGAATCAAGGGAATAAGTTTCGTTAATGTTGATAATTTTGATGCTATAGTTAGTTTTGTTTTTTGGAGGATACTCGCTATCTTGCTTAAATATTTGATCGTTACTTAATATTGTATTTTCCGGAAAAACAGGCAGTATATTTAAGACTGGCACATCAGTTCTGAAGCTGGTGTCTGCAAAATTCATTTCTTCCAATAATTCTTTATTATAGGATAAGAGAGTAAATGGTGAAAAAACATAGCCAGGGTTGCCATTGAAGATCACTTGATACCAATAGCCAGATATACTGTATGAACGAGAAACTTGATTCGAGATTTTAACTACAGTTCCAATTTCGCCATATTTTAAAATTTTAATAGTCTTAGATGATTCGATTGGTTTTGTTTTTAATTCCAACCCAGGTTTTGAGAGTATTTTAATATATTTTTTCTCATTTGTGTTAATTGTTAATTCTTGGGAAGTAATAGTGTTTCGAAATGATACGATTAAATACAAAAATATAATGAAAAATTTTTTTTTAGTCATTTTGAGAATTCATTTTTCGATTTCGCATAACGAACTAGACTTAACGACGTTCCTCGACCCTGAGTCCCTGGAAGGGACGTTAGGGACTGGAACGAGGCTTGCGGAGGCAAGAGGAGTTCCAGAGAGGAATGTGTCGCAGACCGAGTGAGGCCTTGAGCCGAAACGAAGCGTTAAGTCGCTGTTATACGACGTGTTTATTTTATAAAGTCCAATCTTCTATATTTAAATCTTTTATTCTTTCGAATTCTTTTGTATTATTTGTAACAAAAATAAGATTCCTTGATATTGATTGGGCTGCTAATAATGCATCCATAGTGCCAATCATTCTTCCCGATTTTCTTAAATCGCTTTTAATCTTTCCGAAGGCAGGAGTATCTTTTTGTTCGAAGTTTAAAATTTCAAAAATAGTAAGAAATTCCATTAAAGAAATTCTATTTGTTTCCTTACGTTCGCTATTCTCTACGCCAAATTCGAGTTCAGCTAAAGTAAGAGAGGATATTAAAATTCCTTTATTATAATTCTTTTTAAATTTTTCTAGGAGTTTAATATTTTTCTTTTTTATGAGGTAAATGCATATATTTGTATCAATTAGATACATTAGAATTGTTCTCTTTCTGATTCTGGTAAATCAAACCTTCCTTCACTAAGAAAATCGTCAGTAAAACCGTTTAACCCGTCAAGAAATGCATTCCATGCTTTATTCTTAGGGACTAGTATAACAGCATCTCCAACTTTTTGGATGAAAACTTCTTCACCTTTAAATTGAAATTCTTTAGGAATTCTGACTGCTTGGCTTCTACCATTAACAAAAATTTTAGCTGTTTGCATATAAAAAAGTATGTATCCCGGTATATACCATGTCAACTTTTTTTACTTTTTTGACCTTCTATTTCTCGAGCTTAAGTAATACATTTTCGCCATGTCGTATAACGAACTAGACTTAACGACGTTCCCCGACCCTGAGTCCCTGGAGGGGACGTTAGGGACTGGAACGAGGCTTGCGTAGGCAAGAGGAGTTCCAGAGGGGAATGTGTCGCAGACCGAGCGAGGGCGCAAGTCCCGAAGCGAAGCGTTAAGTCGCTGTTATACGACGTGTTTCGTTGCTAGTTATTATTTTCGTTAGAGCGAAGAATAACGATTGGAACCTCAATAGGGCAATTAAACCGAACTGGAATAATCGACCATCCAATTCCAGCTGATATTAGGACTAGTTCATTAAATTTAGATTTTTTAATTCCGGTGTCAAAGTTTTTATCTTTGACAGGTAAGATTGGAGACCAATTTAAAATTGGAATTCTAACTTGTCCACCATGAGTGTGTCCAGTGATGAATAGATCAATTTTTTCAAAATGAGTAGTATTTGAAGAATCAGGATTGTGCGCGATAGCAATTCTATAAAGGTTAGGATCGGAATGTTTAAAGACATCATCAATAGGAATATGATCCTCCCAAAAATCACCTAATCCAGCAATAATGATTTTATCATTTCCATTTTTTAGAACTACTTGTTTATTTCTAATGGATTTTCCGCTTTCTTCTAGGAGTTTTAATGCGAGTTGATTGTTTGCCCAATGGTCATGGTTTCCGTTAACGAAAAATTCGCCGTTTTTTGCATCTAATATTTTTAATAAATTCCAGACGTTTATTAATTCCTGATCAAAATTTCTCCTTTTTACATAGTCTCCAATGCCAACAATTAAATCTGGATTTTTATCATTAATTGATTTTAAAGTATGTTTTATCCAAAATTCAGGGACTAGAAATCCATAGTGTAGATCCGAAACAACAGCAATTTTATAACCGTCGAAACTTTTAGGAATCTTATTTGATTGAATTTCATATTCAGGAAACCTTATAAAATATCTTTCGATGAAAAGTGAATTTATAGAAATTAAGCAAAAAATTGCTACTATGAGTTTTAATATTTTATTCTTCATAAATTTAGAAACATGTCGTATAACGAACTAGACTTAACGACGTTCCCCGACCCTGAGTCCCGAAGGGACGTTAGGGACTGGAACGAGGCTTGCGGAGGCAAGAGGAGTGCCAGAGGGGAATGTGTCGTAAGACCGAGCGAGGGCTAGTCCCGAAGCGAAGCGTTAAGTCGCTGTTATACGCTGTGCTGGATCTATAAGAAATGATTATAGATTTGATCTTTTAAATCTGCGTAGTGTGATTTCATATCACCTTGTCCATCTATTTTCTCTATTAAATATTTTTCAATTAATTCTTCTGCATTTTTATCTACATGGTATATATTGAAAATGTTATCACTAATGTTTACTTTTATTATTTCTGTACATCCAATAGCAACAATATATCCATAAAAGTATAAAGAATAAAAACTTTCGCCAAATGTTTTCAGTAAATCGTTTAGGTTGAATGCTTTTTTAGTAGAAAAGGATTTTTGGCACAAATATAAACTGAATAACCCATATAACGATGATTTTCTTAATATCATGTCTATTGTTTCTTTTGTTAATGTTGCATTTGTGGTTATAGGTTTGTCCTTAGTGTTTGTCGAACTGTCTAATAAATTTTCTTCATTTTTTTCTTTTATTATTTTAAGTATATTATTAGATTCATCAATTTTTCCTTCCAAGATTGGCAATTGCGATAGAAGGGTTTTTAGGTTGTCTGCATTAGTAATTAAAGAAATTGATGCAGTACTTAGATTTGAGGAAGTGTCAGAAAGCTTCGTAAAGCTTTCACTTAAATTGTTATTGGCTACAATAGAATAAAATATTGCAATTAAACCTAAAAAAAGCGATGTTAATGTAGCTCCGAAACTGATGTAATTAACCGTGTTCGAATCTACGGACCATTTTAAAGTTAAAAGAATTATGATTATAGTTATTAGTATTCCTGATACGTATATGAAATGTAGAGGTAGGTTTTTCATTTTTTGACTTCTTTTGAATTTGATTCTAGCATAGCGTATAACGAACTAGACTTAACGACGTTCCCCGACCCTGAGTCCCTGGAGGGACGTTAGGGACTGGAACGACGCTTGCGTAAGCAAGAGGAGTGCCAGAGGGGAATGTGTCGCAGACCGAGCGAGGGCGCAAGTCCCGAAGTGAAGCGTTAAGTTGCAGTTATACGAAGTGGCGATTTATTTTCTCTCTGGAAATTTCCCATACTCTTCTAGACACATGGATGCTATCAGTTTACATTCATTATGATTTTTTTTATAAATAACTAGAAACTCTTCGTCATTATTATTGGGATTACATTCAAAGCTTAATTTTATTTGAAATTCAAATTTATTGTCTAAATAAGATATAAATAAAAATTCAATATTTGGTTCGATAAATGATAAATCAGAGAACTGAGTGTTCTCTTTTATTTCTATTTTAGAAAACCATTGTGATATCGTTTTTAGGTCGTATGTCAACAAGCAAGGATGCGTTACCTGGAAACTGAATTTTTCTGTTTCTATTGAAACTTTTATATTTAACCAATTACTATCATATGATTTATCATTGCTATCTGGAAATTCGTATCCTACAGATTCAATGCGAATCATTTCATTTTTATCATTGATAAATATCATTCAAGTTCTCAAGTTTCTATAGATTCTAGTCTAGGTGTTTTACTTATTTCGTTATTTGTAGATTTGGCCGCTTTTATGAATATATCAAATAACAATGATTTGATTATTGGGTATAGATACGCTTTTTTGCAATTTTCTAGATCCATATTTAAAATTTCCTTATCGAATTTTTAGTGAAATGTTGAGTTTTCTTTTCTTTGAAAATGGAATTCCTGCAAGAATGCAGATTAGTAATTTCCGGTTAAAAGTTTCCGAAAGTTAAATCGAATATATGTTATTTTTTAAATGTCAAATTTTGATTTAACTTTTTAGTTAATCGAAAGCTACATAAACCTTTGTTTTAATAGAAATTATTACCTTAAATTAGAAACAATCTTTTTTATTAGATATTTTTCTATTTCAATATATGAGTTAATTTTGATGCCACCATATATTTATTACCTATGTCTTCGGTATTCAAATTGCCATTTCGTATAACGAACTAGGCTTACCGACGTTGGTCGTAGGTGAGCCTGCATGCAGGCCTTACCGTCGGCACGCTTTCTTGCTAAGCAAGAAACGTGACGGAGACCAATGTGGTGCAACCCGAGCAAGGGTGAACGAAGTGAATCCTGCAGCGAAGCGGTAAGCCGTAGTTATACGCCGTCTTTTTTAAGAAGTAAGGTTTACATTTAAAGCCTTAGAAATTAAGTTTATTTTATCTTTTTTTATCGTAGATACGGTATTTAATACTGGAAATTTCTGGAATATACTTTTATCTTGAATGATCTTTATAATTTCCTTGGAAGCTTTCTCTAAATCCTCGTAGAAGGTTTCGGCTACTAACACTAATCGATCATCAGCTTCTCCATGAAATTTATTTAATTCTAAGTGCTTTAATTCTCCGTTTATAACTTTCGGCTTTGAGATTTCAGTAAGAGCTAGTTTTGCCTTTGGTGTCATTACATGTAACAATCCACATCTTAGGTTCTCGTATAGGTTATATGGATTTGTTGGGTCTGTGTAAATATGATACTTAACGTCAAAGAATTCGTTAATTAAATTATTAAATCGATTTTTACTTTTTCCCTTCTCATTGAACTCGAATTCATCTATGATTGATCCTAGAAATTCAATTGATTGGCTAATTAGTCCAAATGATAAGTAAGCATGGCCTGTTTTTTGAATCGCTTTTATTTCATTTAAGATCAACTGATCGATTAATTCTATTAAATTCATGTTTTCACCTTATAAATAATATTATTTTGAACATTTGCATGGACCGAACTATGGTTTGCAAAATAAATTAATGAACATTGCTTTTCCCTATATTACAATTTGAACAAAGAGTCTCAAGATTTTCTAAAACAGTTTCCCCATCCTTACTCCAAGGGATTATATGATCAACGTGTAATTCTACTTCCGGATCTTTTGCTGGGTTCGCACCGCATTTTACACATTTAAATTTATCTCTCTTTAGAACTTTAAATCTCAATCTAAGAGAAGGATCTCGATTAGATTTCCGTATACCTTCCCGTGGATTTTCGATAGAAATTAAAGATGAATCTGATTCATTTGCATAATTAACAAATTGTTGTAATGCGTTTGTCCAGGAATTAAATCTTCGATTATATGCACTTTGTGAAATCTTAGAAGGAGGTAGATTAAGATCACGTCGAGTAGGTTGATAGCCCTTATGCTGCCAGATATTCAATACATTTTCAAATAACTCTTCATCACTATAATTTCTAATATTCCCTGGAGCCAATCCTGCAATCAATAACGCTTTATTCCAAGTACCAAACCTTCTAGATATTGTTCTCGCATCAAATTTACCAAATTCTTTATAAAGACTGTGAGATAACACGTTCGAATTCTTCTCAAAGGCCACCTTTTTAAGATCTTCAATGAGATCTTTATCTGAGACTGGAACGTTCTTGGGTGGAATATATTCGAAGTCATTCATTTCTATGATATTCAGTTTATAATTATCGAAGTTTTATTATTTTCAAGAAGTTTATAAGTATGATGTAATACTTCATATTTATTGAATACAGTTAAAAGATGGCGTATAACGAACTAGTGTTACCGAAGTTTTCCGCCCTGAGCCTGCGTAGTAGGCGTTAGGATCAGCGGAAAATTTGCCGAAGGTCGAACGAGGCCCTGTGCCGAAGTGAAGCGGTAACACGTTGTTATACGACGTTTCGAATTTAAATATTTATTCCAAATTCAATTACAACAGATTTAAAAGCTTCAGTGGTAGTGTTATTGCCTTTAAGACCGTATTCAGTATTTTGTATGGTGTCGTATCGCAAATCACCTGAATAAACTCTCAGGTCATCGGGTTTGATCCTAGCCACAATAGATTTCCATCCTATAGTCATGAAAACATTTTCAGTAAAGAAATATCCAGCCTTTAAGTAGATTTCACTCCCGATATATTTAGTGTAAGGTTGAATATCAACATGTATGTATCCCTGATCAGTATTTACTGCAGAAAAATAGTAATTATTGTATGTTCTTCCATAAAGTTGGAAATATGAAATTCTAGCACCGAGAAAGAAATTAGCAAATTTATCAGATTGGTATTCCAATCCAAACTCTGGCCCAATATACTTTTGTCCGAATTTGATTGAATATCCAAAAGGATAACTGTCAGTAAGTTCAGATTTAACAAATCTAGTTCCAATAATAAGAGTTAAGGCATTAAAGGTAGGTAAAGAATAAGCGAATCCAGTTCTTATTTGCGACCGAAAATAATCTCCTATAGAAACTGGTTCTGAAGCTACTAGTTCATTATTCTGATAGAAAGAGTATTGTTGAGAAAAAGCCCTTTTATTAAATTCAAGAAAATCAAAGTAAAATGAAAAATCAGAATTTTCAAATTTCTTTTTTAAAGAGAATTCATAGTTATTCACAGTTTCATTTGATTTATTTCTGTAACCGCCAAAAGTATCTTTGAATTCATACTTTTCATAAGGAAATAAGTAAGTTGAATTTCTAATAAAAGTGATAGTCCAAAGTTTACTTTTTTGATCTGAATTTGTTTGTGAATAAATTGCAGGACTTAGTAGAAGTATTGTTAGAATTATTTTTTTCATATTATATAGTAAAGTTTTTCGAAATGTCGTATAACGAATTAGTCTTCCCGAAGTTCCCTGTAGCCGAACCTACGAAGTAGGTGTTGGCGTCGGCACATCTTCTTGCGGAGCAAGAAGTGTGACGGAAGGGAATTTGCCGTAGGCCGAGTGAGGCCTTGTGCCGAAACGTAGCGGGAAGACGCTGTTATGCGACGTTGCGAAGAAGCAGAAGGTAAAGATTATTTGAGAATCTTCATACTGTCTAAATCGTCTAGAAATTTGTTCACAGTGATTTGTAGTGCTCTTTCCCGAGCTAATCTTTGTCTAAAAGCATACATAAAATGTTCAGTCGGTTCTGAAGTAGCCGTTGCATTATACTTATTCTTGAAGATTAGTCTATTTTTTAAAGATAGAGAATATTCAACAGTGATCGAATACGCAACATCAATAAATTCTCCAGAATATTTATCGTCAATTTTTTCGGCTGTTAAAATGTAATCTCCGTCTTTTTCTTTTATTTCAGAAAATAGTTCCGAATATTTCAAATTTTCTTCAATTAAATTTGCTGCTAAGATATAGTAAAATCCAGTTGCAAACATTTCGAATCTACCTTCGGGTTTTGTCAAAGAAATTGATTTGAGATCAGTTTTCGAAGGGTATTTTTTGAAATTTTTTGAATAATCTGGCGTTAATACACAATTGCTTAATATTAATCCGACTAAAAGTAGTAATAGTTTGTTTCTCATTTTGATTCTTTCCTTGTATTTGTAATTTATATTATTAATATTTTGTGTTAAAGTCAAAATAAAATTCTTTAGTGATATTTTCTTGTGATTTTATTATGCTTTGGTTAATATCATTAAACTCGATTTCGTTTTCATTTAAATTAAACCACCATGAAGTTGTAATTATTACTTTTTTATTGTACACAAACCTTTCTATAAGATTTAGCTTAGAATCATAAACATAGAAATATGCATTTACAGGTTCAGCCTGTTTTGAGGGGACTAAAAAGAATGTTAGAACAGAAAGAGCACTTTTTAGGTAACCAAAAAAGCTTTCATCATAATTAGTCCGTGAATTGAAAGGTTTGCCTGGGACTCCGAGTATATAATAGTCTACATTATTTGATTTAACTGAGCATGATGATTTAGAAGTATCTGGTGTTAAATTGTATTCGATAAATTTTTTTAATTCTCTTTCTCCAGAGTCTTTTACTATATTTAAATATTCATAAACAAGATCTAAACAATTTTCTCTTCCTATTTGATTATTAATGTTATTAGAATTGAATGTGGAAACTTCTTTGCCGGTTGGGAAAAGGTGTTTCATTGAATTGTCGTAATCTATTGATGCGGAAGACCGATAGGACCTTCCCTGTCTATCGTTACTCATTTGGAATTCGTAATTCATAAATCCAATTAAAGCGATTTTTTTGTTTGGTTTTGAGGTGCTTATTTTTGAATCGGGCACCATGTAACTAGTATACGAGTTACATCCTAATATTGTAATAAGTATAGGTATTAAGAATTTCATTTGCAAACCTTCTTTTTTAATGAATAAAAATTCAACTAATTTTTGCAATGTCGCATAACGAACTAGTGTAAACGACGTTCCCCGACCCTGAGTCCCGGCGGGACGTTAGGGACTGGAACGACGCTTGCGCAAGCAAGAGGAGTGCCAGAGGGGAATGTGTCGTAGACCAAGCGAGGGCGTAAGTCCCGAAGCGCAGTGTTTACACGCTGTTAATTGCAGTTGGTTACCTATTGTAAAAGATAATGGTGCAAAGAGTATAGATTCAGCGCGCAAATTTTCGCTCTTAATTTTCTTTCTCTTTCTCTTAGATTTCTTATATTTTCTTATATTTAAAATAACACAGCGCAATTTTTAATAAAGCGTAAATGGAATGACACAACCACACGAACGGAACCGACAATATTTATCTTAAAAACTCTTAAGAAAATTTGCGCGCTGATTTTTTGTTGTAGAGGTTTAACCAATTGCAATTAACGAATTAGTGTAAACGACGTTCCCCGACCCTGAGTCCCGAGGGGACGTTAGGGGCTGGAACGACGCTTGCGAAAGCAAGAGGAGTGCCAGAGGGGAATGTGTCGTAGACCAAGCGAGGGCGTAAGTCCCGAAGCGCAGTGTTTACACGCTGTTATGCGTAGTTGACCATTTATAAAATTTATTTTTTTATTAAATTGTTAGCCCAATTAAAAACAAGTTCAGCTAATTCAATTGCCTTTTCATATTCAGTATTAAGAATTTCTTCATAATCACCCGGATATCTAGTAGAGACTGCATAATCTGTTAAAATTGCAAGTTCATCAAAGAAACTAGGTTTTTCAATTCGATCTGGCAATGAAAGCATTAGAGTTTTAATATTGTGAGTAAATAGAAATTCCACATTCTCTTTTATCAAAACAGCTTTTAAAGATTTTTCAGCAGTTTGTTGAGCATGAAAACAAAGTTGATTTAGTAAAATATCATTTTTATCCCCAAGTTTAGCCAGGAGTAAATCGCTTTTTGCATGAATAAGCCAAGCTTCTGGAGAACCTGGGTCATCATGCAGCATAGAGTTCTAAACCATCTTTAAGGGCATGAAAATAAATTAAATGTCGGATATTAGAATATTTTTCGAGTGTTTCGGGAGTAGCGACAACAATGTCAAATGAGATTTTGATATTACCTATATTTTTATAAAGATATTGTGCAATTTCCCTTTTATTAGTGCCGTCAGGCATAATGATTAGAAGATCATAATCACTATTCTTTCCTGCCGTTTTAATTGCTCTTGATCCAAAAAGGATAATTTTCAATGGATTTACGAGAGAAATGATCTGGGTTTTTAAAATTTCTAGCTCTTTTTCCATAGGCATAAGATATGGCAATTTATGAAAAAATCAAGCAAGAATAAGTGATTAAAATAGGCTTATTTCACTAATTAAATTCAAGGATTTACCCATATCCTAATGCATTCCTTTGGTCAATTACGCATAACGAACTAGACTTAACGACGTTCCTCGACCCTGAGTCCCGAAGGGACGTTAGGGACTGGCACGTAGTTTGCGGATGCAAACGAGTGACAGAAAGCCTATGTGCCGTAGGCCAAGCGAGGGCTCGTCCCGAAGCGAAGTGGTTAGCCGCTGTTATACGTCGTTTTTATTAATCACATAAACACGAAGGACTAATGGTTCCGTCGCAGCACATTAAATTGTATCCACCGCAGCCGCAAACACCTTTGTGGTATGAACAGCATCCGCGTTTATAAGTCAGTAAACTGCAGGTAGGGTTCGGATTGGAATCTGATATGACGGAAATTTTATTTATATTTTTTTTATTCGTTGGGAAGCAGAACGAGGTTAAAATGATAAAAGGCAATAATCTAATTATATTCATTTCAATGTTTTTTATATTTTAACAGTAGTATATAAATTAAAATTTGTTAATTGCATCCTTTTTCGTTACATATTGTTTCACAAACATTGAATCCTTGATTCATATTGCAATGTAATCCACATTCAAATCCATTTCCTTGATCAAAAAGAATGCCTTTTTCCATACAAGTTTTCTGATCTTCATAACCACTTAGTTTGTATTTTATTTCTCCACAACCACCAGTCCAATGACTTTCGGAACAAATCATTAATTCCCAATTTTCTTTTCTTAGAAAGCCTTTGTAAATATATTCACAAAATTTAAAAGATAAATATCCTAGGATGATATAAATACACCATTTTAGGATATGGAATAGAAATTTTAAAAATTTCAGAAAAAGTTCATCTAATGCATTCTCCATTTTTTCTGATATTTTATTTATTTTATCTATGTCCATTTTGATACCTTGAGATTTTTGATGGAAATTTTAAAAATGACGTATAACGAACTAGACTTAACGACGTTCCTCGACCCTGAGTCCCTGAAAGGGACGTTAGGGACTGGAACGACGCTTGCGAAGGCAAGAGGAGTGCCAGAGAGGAATGTGTCGCAGACCGAGCGAGGGCTAGTCCCGAAGCGAAGCGTTAAGTCGCTGTTATGCGAAGTTGAATTATGTAGTCTCTTGATTTTCTTTTTTAATTGTTAATTTTTCTATTAGGCTATCGAATAGGTCTCCTAATAATTTAAAAAACTTTTCAGTAAACATCCCACCTATTAAGCTAAATAAAGCAGCAGAATATGGATTCATTATAGGTAAAGTATCATTTCCTTCCAGTAAAAAGAGACTTCTTCCTCCTTTAATTATCAAAAATGATATAAATCCAGTTGTAATCCCAAGAACTAATCTTTTTAAAAAATCAATACTATAAGTCTCGAGACGGAATACCGTGACTAGTGAGCCTACAACTCCGCTCATAACGGCAAGCATTGCGATTAGGAAGGTTGAACTAAATTTTTTTACTAAATTTATGTTTGAGGTGATATAAAAAAGTATCTCGCCTTCGTTTTTTTCATCATCTAAATTTGCTTTTATTAAAACTTGATATTCTAAAGCAATTCTTTCTAGCGTTTCTGACTTTTTAATTGAACCTCCCAAAATTAATGTTTTCATTCTAGCAGATAATTTCCGAATATCTCGAATTCGTGTAGAAATCTCGTCGTTTTTTAATTCTATTAATTTTACAATTTCAACAATGTCTGATTGTTTCTTGGTAAATTCGGTTAAAAGACTTTGGTTTGTTTCAAGTCCTTCTTTTGTAAATTCTATAACTTTATTATCAAGAATAGATAACATTTCCTGTCTAGACATAACTTCTACAATGGCTGCTGTTGATATTGTTGCGCAGAATGAAATTACTAAAACTGATATTATTTTTGAGTTTAAGAAATTTTCCATTTATTTTCCTTTGTTTTTCAATTAATTTTATTCAATTTCGCATAACGAACTAGACTTAACGACGTTCCTCGGCCCTGAGTCCCTGAAGGGGACGTTAGGGACTGGAACGACGCTTGCGGCGGCAAGAGGAGTTCCAGAGAGGAATGTGTCGGAGACCGAGCGAGGGCTTGTCCCGAGGCGAAGCGTTAAGTCGTTGTTATACGTAGTGGCGAATTTTTTTAATTAAATAATTGAATGCATATAAGAAATTTTTCCTAATATTGGACACCAAGTTAAAGAATGAGTCTTCAATTTCTTATTCATTCGTTGAAGTAGGAAGAATTTACTATTTTTTTAAATTTGATAATGCAAATTCTGAATTAGATAGGATTTGGATCTTCAATGCAAAAATCACCCTGCCCGAAATGTTGTCTTTCAGTTAAACATACTGTTTTTGGGTTGCAATATAAAGCAACAGAACTAGCGATAGATAATATAGTGTTTTGATTGTTTGTATCACAAGGCGAAGATAAAACTGCATTATAGCAAAAGTTTGCATCAGATTTAGTAACAAATTGATTGTTATTAAAATTATCAAATGTCGATCTAGCAACTAAGCTAAAAGCACCCGCAATAATTTCATTTATAGTAATTTGTTTATTTTGGTCATCTGGTGAATTGTTGTTATTTTTTGGTTCAAATCTATGACACTGAAGATATTTTATAGAAATATATCTTTGAAGATTTGCTTTGAAGGTGTCATCAGATACGACATTGTCTCCATTAATACCAATTTTGCACGAAATGAAAATAAAAAGTATAAATATGGATTTCATTATTTTATTCATTATAGTAATTAATTTTATTCGCCATTACGTATAACGAACTAGACTTAACGACGTTCCCCGACCCTGAGTCCCTGTAAGGGACGTTAGGGACTGGAACGACGCTTGCAGAGGCAAGAGGAGTGCCAGAGGGGAATGTGTCGCAGACCGAGTGAGGCCGTAAGTGCCGAAACGAAGCGTTAAGTCGCTGTTATCTGCTGTGCCAATTATAAATAAGTAAGAATTACTTTATTGGTTTTTTCACCCGCTTTGTCATTCCAGGTGAGAATTGCACTAATTTTGCTTTGTGATCCCATATGCATTGATAATATCATTTCTACTGATTGGCCTGAATCTAAGAATTCAAGAGGAAAAATCCGATTTGTAATAGACCAATCATGATCTTCTGGGTATGATATATTTACGTTATTTGCTCTGCCTTTTCCTTTGTTAAAAATTCTGATTCTATTTTTGCCACTACCTAATTTAACTACATTTGCTGAAACAAACGCCTCTTCTAATGTTTCAATTTCCTTCCTCTCTTTTTCAAGCAAAAGTTTATTTAATTCGTGTTGGGTTTTAATATATCTTTTTTGATTATTATAAATATAAATTGATACAACGATAGAAATTATTGATACAATAACTGCAACAATTGCAATGTAATCGCTTGCTAACATAGCTTTCTCACTTTATTTTGAAGTTTTTATTCTTTCCTAAAGTCTTTTTTAATATATCTTTTAGATCTTTAGCAATATCTTTTGTTGCCTCTTTGTGTAATTCATTTAAATTTATGTTAAAATTTTCTTGGTTAGCTTCCGTCAGTTCATCTTTTTTAAAAATCTTTTTGCAGGAAATACAAGTTATATCCGGGTTTTCCTTTTGTTCGTCGTATTCAAATAATTTACTTCCACATAAAGGACAAATTAATTCGATTTTTCTAGAATATTCTTTTTTCATTTTTCCTCTCAAGTTTTTGGCATTGCAGATAACGAACTAGGCTTAACGACGTTCCTCGGCCCTGAGTCCCCGGAGGGGACGTTAGGGACTGGAACGAGGCTTGCGTAGGCAAGAGGAGTTCCAGAGAGGAATGTGTCGCAGACCGAGTGAGGGCGTAAGTCCCGAAACGAAGCGTTAAGTCGCTGTTATACGTAGTCGCGCATTTAATCGAAAAGCGTTTTTTCTTTTTGTAGGATTTCTTTAATCTGAATCTCAAGAAGAGGGATTTTGTTTTTAACGAGATCCCAAACAATATCATAATCAACAACAAAGTAACCATGAATTAAATGGTTTCTAGTGGCTGAGAATTTTCTCCATTCCGGTTCATTATATTTTTTCTTGAAAGAATCGGAAAGTTTGTTGGAGGCTTCACCGATGATTTCAATACTTCTAACAAAAGCTCGTTTTAATACATTATTGTTAAGAAATGAAGCCTCATTAGTTTTTGTTAATTCATCTTTAATAAACAAAATTTCGTTATAAATATGTTTAATATAATCGATATCAGACTTCAATTAATACTGACTCACTTTCAACAGAATTTTTAAGTGAGCCCGAAATAGAGTCAGCCGTCAGGAGATCAACTTTTACATTAAAAACATCTTCGAGTAGAAATGTTAGATTAATGTAATTATCAAAATTTTTCATTCCAGGCTTAAACTTCACAAGGAAATCAATATCACTATTTAGTTTTGCTTCATTTCTAGCGACAGATCCAAAAAGGTGAATTGTTTCAACACCTAGTAAATCGAGCTCCTGCTTGTATTGTTTTAAGGAGTTTTGAATCGAATTTGCATCTAAGGAACTGACTGTCGCCATATCTCAAAATTTGGCGATTTTCTATAAAAGTCAAGCAATTGAAAATGACTCTTTTTATTGTTTTTCTGATATTTCCAGGCTGTTAATAGTGTTTCTCATTTCTTAAGATATAGATTTAAGCGATTACGTATAACGAACTAGACTTAACGACGTTCCCCGACCCTGAGTCCCGGAAGGGACGTTAGGGGCTGGAACGACGCTTGCAGAGGCAAGAGGAGTGCCAGAGGGGAATGTGTCGGAGACCGAGCGAGGCCGCAAGTGCCGAAGCGAAGCGTTAAGTCGCTGTTATGCGATGTCTTTTATTTTGAACAATAGTATCCATCAAATAAAGCACGATTTTCGTTTTCTTTTGGATTATTGCAATATTCTGAACAACTATTTGATCCTTCAGTGTAATTCGGTTGAATTATACATTCATTAGTATTTAAAAATAAATAACTAGCTGAAAAATAATTCGATTGAGATGGATCCAAGAACCCTTTTGCGTTATTATTCCACATTAAATCATATTCTAATTCGGGATACACTTCCTTTTCACATTTATTTTTTGAAGGATAGCATATTTCAGCAATGTATTTAGGTATTTGAATTATTAAGTGATTATTAACAATATTATAAGATCCAGTCGATGAACCAGTTTCTTCTTGATATTCAACATTTGCTTTGTAATAATAATAAACTTTATTAGATGACAATTTTAACTTAGTTTCTATTTCAAACAAACTTGAATAACACCAACAATCTGAGTAAGATTTTCTTAGAATAGAATATTTTCTTTTATAATTTGATAAATGTGTTACAGTTTTTTTAGACTCTATGTAACCATCGTTGTTATAAGAAAAAATCCAATTTTTATCATTTGGTATTTTTCTAGCTTTAATCTTAGATCCGAAGGGTATTTTGAAAATTATTTTTGAGTTTTTTGAAGGTTGATCGAAAACGTCAGTTTCTGCTTCATAGGTAAACAAGATTATTTCATTATTTTTTGCTGATATTGGTTTAGCAATATATGAGGTCGCGAGTAATAATATTATAACAAAAGATTTCAATTTTTTTTATTTCCTTTACATTAGTTTTAAAAGATATCGCATAACGAACTAGGATTCCCGAAGTTTCCCGCCCTGAGCCTCCGCAGGAGGCGTTAGGGATAGCGGGAAATTTGCCGTAGGCCGAACGAGGCCGGCAGTGCCGAAGTGAAGCGGGAAAGCGCTGTTATACGCCGTTTTTATTTTTCTAATAATTTTTTAAAAACTCTTTTTTATAGGATATGTTAATAATTGAATTTGAATGGAGATCTGATCTATATTCAAGTCACTAAAAATTTTAGAATCCATAGCGCTTATTTGAGAGAGTAATAGTTCTTTTCCTTTTCTTGTTTTTAGTAATTTTTGAGATTCTCCACTAAGAATTAAATTGAGTGCATTTGCTATTATTTCAATATTAAGTGTAAGGTCTAAGCTAGGCTCTTTTATGAATTTATTTTTAGATTTATAGGCAATATCTTTTACGTGTAATTTAGAAACGTTTTCGAAGTAATCTTTCATTTTTTGAGTTTGTTTATTGAAGAATTTGTAGTCCCAAGCTTCGAGTTTTTCCTCTAAAATTTTAAATTTTTCTCTATTTTTATTTCCTTTGTATTGCTTAAAATTTTCAAACTTACTTGAATAGACTTCAATAGTCGTCCCATCCATCACAGAGAATTTTTCATTTTTATCTTTAGTTTTTAATTTAAAATCTTCCTCTAAGAATTTCACTGCTCTTTTCGATTCTTGAAGTGATAATTGGATTTTTTCAGTCTTTATTTTAGAAGTTATCTTTTTAATTTTTTCTTTTTCCGTATTTGCGTTATCTGAAATTAGTGAATACCAAAAGTTTGGAAACGTGATAAATAGATGTTCAGAAGAATCTGTCAGTATGTATGCTGAGTAATTTTCAAAACTGGGCATTCTTATAATTATATTTTTAATTTTTAGGTTTGGAAAATTGGATACGATATAGTTTTTTATCCACGTACTGTAATTCCTGGAAACATTTTCAATATCCATTAAATTTTATTCATTAGGGTGTATTTTTATAAAAATGGCGTATAACGAACTAGACTTAACGACGTTCCCCGACCCTGAGTCCCTGGAAGGGACGTTAGGGACTGGAACGAGGCTTGCGGCGGCAAGAGGAGTTCCAGAGGGGAATGTGTCGCAGACCGAGTGAGGCCTTGTGCCGAAACGAAGCGTTAAGTCGCTGTTATGCGAAGGACGTTATTTGAGGATATTTACTTTACTTATTTTAGAGATTGAATTAATAATTTTTATAATATAAATATAACTTATAATAAATCCAGCGACACTTAGTAGGATTAGATTTAGTGCTTCTTTTTTGAATAAGAATAAATCTTGATAATTTACGAAATAATCTGAAAAAATTAATATATAAATATAAAAAGAGATACTTGTAAATAAAGGGAGCATTATTATTAAGAAAGTTGTCCATCCAGAGAATTTTCCGCTGTAATTTAGGAACATATTTGAATAAAAAATGTCATCTCCCTTTAGGAACGATAATAGATATTCAAATCGTTTTAAATTTAATAGTATCCAGTGAAATATAAGAGTGAGCGCTATTGGATAGAAATAAGGTATTGTTTGTATTGAAAGGGAAATGTTTCCTAGAGTAATAGTTTGATGATTCTTACTCTTTATTTCGTTTCGTCCTTTGCTATCAATTTTAGAGATTTGCAGCTTAAGTGATTTTTTGATTTTCGAGTTTATTTCCTTTAGTTCACTATAGTAGTTTTCTAGTCTTGATTTATACTTGGCTAACTCAGGGTCGTCATTAGAAACTGATTTAATATCTATTCGTTTGAAATCCATATTATTTATGATTTCAATTCTATGATCAATTTCTTTAATACTTGCAAAGTAGTTTTGCATTTTTAAAACAGTTTCGTAATGTAGTAGTTCTTTATCTTTCGATATTTTAAAAAATCCTGATTTGCTAGTATTTAATTCATCATAAAGAGATTTGAAATTAATTCCATTTATTGACTCCTTTAAAGTTTCATGGAAAATTGGAATCTGCTTTTTATCAATTGCGTTCCAGAATTTATTAACTTCCTCTTGGGTAATATATACATATTCGCCATTTTCGTTAAGATCGAAATCCAAGATATTTTTATTTCCCTTTAATATTTTTATAAGTCTTTTTCTTAAAATAATTAAGTTTTTATACTCTGAGCTTAAAGAATCTAAAACTTTAATTTGTTTTGTCTCATCAATTTGTTTTAATGTATTTTCTATGATGTCAAGAGTAAGATTCTTCTGAGTTTCCAGTGTAAGGAGATCTAGATTAATATTTTCAAGTTCTTCATAATATTTTATTCTATAATATGATACGAAGGCATCAAAAACAAGGTAAATTAAGAGCAGGGAAAATATGATCAAGGTTGTTAGTGCTGATACTAATCTTTTTTCAATTCTTTCTAAACTATTTTGTATATTATTCATATTTTAATTTTACGTCTTTCGCATAACGAACTAGACTTAACGACGTTTCCCGACCCTGAGTCCCGAAGGGACGTTAGGGACTGGAACGACGCTTGCAGAGGCAAGGGGAGTGCCAGAGGGGAATGTGTCGCAGACCGAGCGAGGGCGCAAGTCCCGAGGCGAAGCGTTAAGTCGCTGTTATGCGTAGTTGCGATTTATCTAGATACTTTTTTGCTATATAATGTTTCATCTATGGCTATAGCATTTTGTAGATATTCTTTGAGTACAGATTCTTTAATTTGAGAAGGATTGTGATAGGTAATACAATAAACTTGTTTTCTATTTTCTTTTTCTAGAACATTATACTTATCATCTATTAAATAACCATTACAAAATCCGAATTGAACACCTGTTTTTGGACCTTGTTTTATAGAAGCAGGCCAAATAAAACAGATTCTGCTATTTTTGAAATAATATAGAACTGAATAAGAAATTCTCTCATCTAAACTAGGGAATTGAGATGTTATTTCCTTCAATTTTGTAACAATTTCTAATTCTTCTTTAGAGAGAGATTTATAAAAAGCAACAAATTTTTTAGCGAAATTTTCCATTGTATACAATTTGAATTCTAAGAATTTTTACTTAATTTTCTTGAAAGAAGGCCAATGATTAATCCAAGAATTAAGGAAGAAATAATTAATGGTGGAAGATGCGCATAATTTTCTGTGATGATAGCCAGGTTAATAAACCAAGGAATATTTAAGAAGAAAGTCCACAATACAGAATGAAATAGAACTGAAAGCCCTGAATTAGATAAATAGACAATTGCACCACAAAAAAACCAAAATAATATTGATTGTATGAAGACTAGGGCTGGAGTTTGTGAATCAGCAATGTAAATAATTGATCCTTCAATAACAGAGAGTATTATACCTATTAAAAAAGCATTTTTCCAAAGCTTAAGTTTTGATATAGAATTTTGGTTCATATACGCATATGTTTAGTAACTGTCTGATAAGTCAATATGAGAATTTATATTTTATTTATTTTTACGCAATTACGCATAACGAATAGACTTACCGAAGTTCCCCGACCCTGAGTCCCGACGGGACGTTAGGGACTGGAACGAGGCTTGCGAAGGCAAGAGGAGTGCCAGAGAGGAATGTGTCGCAGACCGAGCGAGGGCTTGACCCGAAGCGAAGCGTTAAGGCGCTGTTATGCGCTGTGCCGTTATGAAAACGATCCCCAGTCTCTAGGATAAATCCAATTTGGCTCCCATTTTACATAATCTGCAGGATCAAAACTAGTATCAGTGATTTTAATGTGTAAAAGCTGTTCTGGTAATATGGAAAGATTATGTTTTCCATCAGGACTATCTAAATCATAGAAATGAAATCTGACCAATCCGTCCTTATATCGGCGGCTTTCTCCAAAATCAAATGGAATGCATAGCCGTTCGATAATTCCTTTTTCATTGGATTTTATTCGAATTTTTACTACTTTTTTTGAGTTAATAGCTTCAAAAAATATATCCTTCATCTAATTCTCCTTTTATCTTAGATATTTTCGAGCATTTTATCGCATTCTTGAACAACATATTCTGGTACCGTATCAAACTTTGATGGGTCTAACTGGCATATGAATTCGTTTTCTATATGATAGGTTTCATTCATGAATTTTTTAATTACAGAATTTTCTACTTCTATATTAAATAATCTAAAAATTTGTAATTTTTCATAACCTGATTGGCAGGAATTATAAATTTCTAATAAACTTGTATTGTTAGACAGTTTATTTATCGTATCTGAATATGAAAAATTAGGTAGGTATTCTTTGATAGCCTCACAGCCTGAATCGAAAATTTCTGGCTTAATTATAGAATAATTTCCATTAGAATCTTTAGGTTCTCGCTTATCAATAGAAGTATCTTTGCTTCTTGATTTAAATAAATTCGAAAGAACTTGATATTGATCACTATTTTCATCAGAAATCTCAAACATTCTTCTGAGATAAATTAGTTTTATTAGATTATTTAATTGGGAATGAATTATACGTTTGCAAATTTGATGAAATGTTTGGATGTCCGATTTTGAGATAAGAAACTCAATAATAACATTATCTTTCAATTTCAAAAACGCAGTTTTTGTGTGGTTGTTAAAATTGCTACCTAGAGATTTCACTGTATCAATGATTGGCTCAATATCGTGAGTAAGCATCAGTACGGTTTTATTCTTCAGACATAAAGCTGAGTCTCTTCTAAACAGCATTTCGAGAATAGCATATTTTTTATTTTTGTCAAAGGAAGAAATTGGATCATCCAGTATAATTAAATCCGGATTTTTAGATAAGACTTCATACATAAATAAAACTATAGAAAATGCATTTCTCTCTCCAAAACTTAGATGTTGATTTCCTCCAGAAATAGACTGTTTATGGTCACGATGTTTTAAAATTAATTTTGTATTTTCTGCATCGCCAGAAGTTTCAACCATATATCGGTAGCCTGCATAAGATAAAAAATCATTTATTTCCTTCATATACCTTTGTATAAGACTCTGCATTTCTCGTCGTTGGATGTTAATCTTACCTTGTAATAGACCACCTTTTGATATTAAAGAATCAATAGAGCCATTAATTGGTTCAATTGATTCGCGCATTTTTCGCGAATCAAGAGCAGGGAAGAATTGCAGGTCCAATTTGTAATCTGGAAGTTTAGTTACAACGTTGTCCGATTCGTTAAAGTGATGACCTGAAAAAGATTTAAGTTTTTCTAGTTTTATAATGAGATCATCAATTTGATTTTTTATATTGATAAGATAATTTTCGTGTTCTTGTTCAAGGCCATTTTTCAATTCAATTATTTTTTTAAGCCCGTTATTTGCTTCTTCAGTGAAATAAATACCGAGATTTTCTATAGTTTTTATTAATCCTAATAGATTTTTTATGTTGTTTTTATCATATTCTATTGATACTTTCTGAATTTGTTCTTTTTTGTCAGATATTTCAGATGTACAAAACGGGCAAGCGTCCGAAATTTCAGAATATTCATTTCCTTTAATTTGCCAATCTATCCAACTTACGCTATTTGTGGATTGAATAAAAGATTTATAGGACTCCAATCCTTCAGGAATATGATGAATTTTATTACCACCAGAGAGACTCTTCATTCCTGTTGAGGCTTTTGAAATTCCACTCTTTGTTAATTTAAAAGCATCCCCAAGTTCTTTTAATGTTGCAATTAGATTTACCAATTCTGGATTGTTAGAGAATAGGTCTTTTATTTCTGAGGTAAGTTGTTGGATTTCTTCCTCAATTCTCTTGTAATTATCATTTTTAATAAATATATCAAAGCTATTTTCTATTATTTCGGATTCCTTAAAAATAAATTGATTAAGATATTTTTCATCGAATAACATAATAGTGTTAATTGATTTATTGCAGGAAACTTCCGGTTTTTTTCCATCAGGATTAGTTTCAAGTAATTTGAAGGGAGTTAATTTCTCAAGGTCTTTGCCACCATTGGCATAATATACAATGGCATTTGATATGGAACTCTTTCCTGTTCCGTTTGGAGCAAATTTGATATTCAATTTATTTTCATCAATAGTAATCGAACCGAAATCAATATTATTACAATTTTTTATAGTTATTATCATTTTTTACTCATTTATATTGAATGTTTTTGTTAGGCATTGCGCATAACGAACTAGGCTTACTGAAGTTGTCCGACCCTGAGTCCCGAATGGGACGTTAGGGACTGGCACGCAGTTTGCAGATGCAAACGAGTGACAGAAGGACAATTTGGCGCAGCCCAAGCGAGGGCGAAGTCCCGAAGCGAAGTGGTTAGCGGAAGTTATACGAAGTAAACCACGTATAGAAGATTTTGAATGATAAGATTAATTCTATTAAAGGTTTCAGATATAAGTAAGAAAGGTTACAATTATCAAAGTTTAAAAACTATCAAAATTATCGAAATTGATTAAAGTGTCTCGGGCCGTAAATCCAAAAAATCCTTGCATGATTAAAAATACAGCATAAGGATATTGTTGAGGACCTTGCAGGGCAGCATATGAAAAACTTGGCCAAAGTAATAGTAGTGTTCGTAAGGAATTAATCTCATCGTTTTCACTAATGGAAAATTCTAAAATTGTTTCCTTTTTGGTTATTTCAATTTCGGAACAGTGAGTATTTTTTGTAATTCTATCGAAATCATAATCATATTTTTTCAATTGTGAGCACTTATCACCTGAGTAATTGGCTTTCTTATGATCCTTGTTAATCCCAAAATATACCGTATGATAGCCTGTAATGGTTCTATTAAAAAAAGCGTTATCTAGCAACGTTATTGATAGAAATCCGATATATTTTCCATTTGGAACAGCAAAATCGATTTTATCAGATTTAAATGACTCGCTAAAATAGTAAATAGGGAGGAACTGGGTATTATTTTTTTCGAATGATTCGACGTCCTGAATATATAAATCAATATATATTCTCGAATCCTTTCTATTGTTTATTTTAACTGTGAAATTTGAAAAATTGCTTTCAAAAGTTTTTAGTGGCTTTTCCTCCAGTCTTGTAGCTGTTCTTGATAAGCATGTTAAAGAGAGACAAATTATCCAGCATAATGCTAATATTTTTTTCATAGAAAATTTGATTTGGTTTATTTCGTATAACGAACTAGACTTAACGACGTTCCTCGACCCTGAGTCCCTGAAAGGGACGTTAGGGGCTGGAACGACGCTTGCGTAGGCAAGGGGAGTTCCAGAGAGGAATGTGTCGCAGACCGAGCGAGGGCGTAAGTCCCGAGGCGAAGCGTTAAGTTGCTGTTATGCGACGTGCGGAATTATTTAAAATACCAAAAGGGTGTTTTTAAGACCAGGAACTGTAAAATTAAAATTAGTAAGTATATTGAGAAAACTGATCCCAAGAACAATAGTATTCTTGCTACCACAATTTGCCAGGGTGGAAATACCTCTTGTGGGACAACTTCAACGAATTTTGCAATACATTGGTCG
Organism: Leptospira brenneri; assembly: GCF_002812125.1. Taxonomy (NCBI): domain Bacteria; kingdom Pseudomonadati; phylum Spirochaetota; class Leptospiria; order Leptospirales; family Leptospiraceae; genus Leptospira; species Leptospira brenneri. The sequence continues at coordinate 4,204 of NZ_NPDQ01000013.1, read as the reverse complement.
CTTCGTACTGTAATTAAATCGGGTAATTCTAAATTTATTGAGAATAATTCACATTGTAAATGCTCATTGGGTGCCAAGCTTTCGAAGATCATGATATATCGACTATCTGATTCAGTAAATTCTGTAAAATGACGGGAAGGCCAAATGTTAATAAAAGGAGGTTTCCAATTAAAAACTAATTCGACTTTAGTTGCAGTTTCTCTTCCTGCATTAATTAGAAAATGACTTCTTGTTTCAACAGTTTGAGCATTTTTTATTTGATTTCCAGTTTGATCATACAATGGTTCCGGAATTAAGAATGTGAAAGTATGTGGACTACTTAATTGTAAGTTAACTTTTGCTTTAAAAAAGCTATTTAGTATCCATGTTAGGAAAGGAATGATAAGAGATATTATTTCTTTGCTGTAAGTTTGAAAGAGTTCCATTTAAACCTCTGATTTTAGAATAAATGCTTCCGCATGTTCGCATAACGATTGAGCCTTCCCGAAGTTTCCTGTAGCCGAGCCTCAGAAGGAGGCGTTGGCGTCGGCGCGACTTCTTGCAGTAGCAAGAAGCGTGACGGAAGGGAATTTGCCGTAGGCCGAGCGAGGGCTAGTCCCGAAGCGAAGCGTTAAGTCGCTGTTATGCGCTGGTCCCTATTTATCAAATTTAATGTATTCTCCAAAAACCCATCCTTCTTTCTGCTTGGAGTTTTTTAATAAACATCCATTATAAGAATCAGATGAAGGAAATACGAGATACCAAAAATTTGTTTTTCCTCCAACAGTGAAATCATTTAGTGTTTTGGCAATAATAGTAAGTTGAACATTTTTAGGGATAAAATTTATATCTTTTTCTCTAACCTTATCATCGTCAATATGAGTAAAATAGCAGGTAAAGGTTCTAGATTGTGAATCTGGTTTTTCTCTCAATTTTAAGTTAGATGTTGCAATTCCATTCTTTAGTCCTAAAGTAATTACATCAAAACCATTGTAGTTTCTGTTTAGATTTTCTTCTACCGCTTTGTTTTTATTATATAAGATTAGTTTGTTATCACATTTTAAATAATTTGTGAAGAATAAGGACTTATCATCTTTTTCATTTAAACATTGGAAATCATTCAGTTTCTTTTCATTACAGTTTGATTTTACATTCGTAAAAATGAAATTATCGCCATTTTGAGAAGATTTAGCGTTAAATCCTTCGCATCCATCTCCTTCACCATCAAAATAATACTTAGCATTTGAATTTTCAATTTCCAAAACCATTTGATCGGATCCAAGATTGTTCCCGCCAAAAATCATCGGTTCAGAGTATAAAAAAGTAGGAAATACTAGAATTAAGAATGTGAATTTCTTTTTGTTCATATATTTTTATATTTTAATAGATTTTAGGGACTTGCGCATAACGAACTAGGCTTATCGACGTTGTCCGTAGCTGAGCCTCTGAAAGAGGCGTTAGCGTCGGCGCGACTTCTTGCGGAGCGAGAAGCGTGACGGAGGACAATGTGTCGCAGACCAAGCGAGGCCGCAAGTGCCGAAGCGCAGCGATAAGGCGTAGTTAGTCGACGTAGTGAAAATTAGAAAATCAATTTCTATTTCCAAAATTGCCACCATCTCTTCTTTGCTTCTATTTTCCCAAATTCTGTTCTTGCTCTTTCTTCCGAATTTCTATAGTCGAAATATTCATAATGATTATCTTCATCCGATAATCCCAGAAGAATTAATTTTTTATTGCTAATAAAATCTTGAATTAGCTGTGCGTGGTAAATTATTTCTGGATATAAGGAATTTGCTAAGGATTCCTGTTCTTCCTTGCTAAGCTCAGCTAAATTTTTTTCGTAATTATATTCTCTCGGACATAATAATTGAAGACCAAAACTTAATCCGAGAATTGCTAAAAAATTATAACCCTTACAATATAAATCATATAGCGAAGCGATTGATTTTGGGTAATTATCTCCCTTATGAATAATATTATTTAAGATTTCGTTTAATTTCCAAGCTTCATATTCAGACAAATCGATATTTCTTTCGATTAATTTAGATGCCTCATATTTGTTTTCTCTTTTATTATAGTTTAATGAAAGTAATTCAATATAGTCATCGTGTTGAAAATTAGATTCTATTTCTTTTGATGCAGAAAGAAAGATTTCAAACTCCAGTAAGGAAATATTTCCTACTAAGAAATTGAAAATTAATTCCTTGGTATCTTTTTGTAGTTCAATCATATTTTCTTAAGATTGTTATTTGAGCTATGTCGACTAACGAACTAGACTTAACGACGTTCCTCGGCCCTGAGTCCCTGAAGGGGACGTTAGGGACTGGAACGACGCTTGCGGAGGCAAGAGAAGTTCCAGAGAGGAATGTGTCGCAGACCGAGCGAGGGCTTGTCCCGAAGCGAAGCGTTAAGTCGCTGTTATACGCAGTTGTTTTTTATAGATTTCTACTGATTGGTATGCTTGAGCTCTTTAGAAATTTTAATTGTGTAACTGAGTTAAATTATAGAAATTCTCTTGTTGCTTTTTTAGCATCCTTTTGGATAAAACCAGACGTTAGGAGTCCCATTGTCATCAATTATCTTTATCCATCCAGTATATTCTTTCAAAACTTTGGGATTTAATCCACAATCCTGTTCATTGTTAACATATTCTCTTATATTTGCTTGTGCCCAATTATTTTTAATTTTTCCAGTTAAAATAATTTCAAATCTTTCATCTTTTACTAATGCAATTTTGTCCCCAGTATTTTGGGGAGCTGATCTTAAGTTTAATGGAGTTAGTGGATAGAGATGTTTTTGAAACTTCTTAAAGAAGTTAATCCATAAGTAAGGTTCTAGTCCGATTTTTGCTAAATCAGAATTTTTGACCCAAATTGAATAATTTATGTTCTCAGCTTTTATTTCATAAAAATTCTCATTATTAAGATAGAAGATTATAGCAATGCCATCGTAGGCAATCATTTCGGTGTTGATGAAACTTTTTTGATTATTTATATTCAGAATTGGTCTAAATTTTATAGAATTTATTTTCCCGATAATTTTATGTTTTGAATTGTAAACATCTATTGATGAATTTTCCGGAAAGTGCAATTTTTCGCCAAGGTAATCGTCATGCTTTTCAATCAAAATACCTATTCCTTCTTGTTTTCTCTCATTTCCTGAGACTGAGTTAATCTCAACAGAGAATAATAAGAACGTAATGATTATATTGAGATATTTGATTTTCATAAAATTTTTAAAACAATTGCGTATAACGAACTAGACTTAACGACGTTCCTCGGCCCTGAGTCCCTAGAAGGGACGTTAGGGACTGGAACGACGCTTGCGGAGGCAAGAGAAGTTCCAGAGAGGAATGTGTCGCAGACCGAGCAAGGGCGTAAGTCCCGCGGCGAAGCGTTAAGTCGCTGTTATGCGCAGTTTAAGATTATTAGATTTTATTAATTTCTAAATTAAATTCTTTATTGTTTAGGAATTGAAAAATATTGCGATTGTCTTTAATTACTTTGAATTTATAAAATTTAAGATTTTTTTCAATTTGTAATTTAGTATCTTCATTTTCTAAAATCCATTTATTTTCACTCTGTTCATGAAAAATTGGAAAAAGTTCTCTGATAGTTTTTTTAGGATCTACGTAGGCAAAATAAACTGATTGCTCTGGAGTAAGAGAAATTCTGAAATAACTTAATGTAGTAATTCCAGTCATTCTTCTCTTAAATTTATCGATTGAAAGAGTTTTTCCATTTAGATTTTGAAGAAATGATTCATTTCCTAAAATTAAATTTCTATTTTTTAAATTAATCCATCCAGAAAGAGCACCACATTTAATGAGAATTCGATCTAATCGGATTTGTTGATTTTTATTTAAATAAAAGAAAGAGGAAAATTTTTCAATTTTGCTTATTGTATCTTTTGGACAATAATCTACTGGAACTTTATCTCCTAAATTTTCAAAAATATCAACATTATTTTTTAAAAGAGCAAAATCATGTTTTGTCCAATGTTCATGAATAAAAGGAACCTCATTGAATCCTTTATAAATTTTATCATCATTTTCTATTGGTTTACTGCAATTTGTGAAGATTAAAATAACTAATATATAATTTATTTTTTTAATCATATTAATTTTTGAATATAATTTCTTAAATTGCGCATAACGAACTAGTCTTCCCGAAGTTCCCTGTAGCCGAGCCTACGAAGTAGGTGTTGGCGTCGGCGCGACTTCTTG